>JBAVBF010000589.1:0-35322 GCA_049586115.1 Thermoanaerobaculia bacterium
GGACGGCGACGAGCATGACGGTGGCGTCGAGCGGATGCTGCGAGAGCACGCGCGCGACTTCCACAATCACGGCGACACCGGATGCATCGTCGTCCGCGCCCGGAGCATCGAGCGTCGCGTTCATGACGTCGGAGTTGATCGAATCGTAGTGGCCGGTTGCGATGTAGATGCGATCGGGATCGGTAGTGCCCTTGATCGTGGCCACGACATTGATCATCTCCACCGGCACGTTCTTCGTCCGCGCCGCCTGCTGCATCGACGACTGATACGCGACCGTCATCCGCCCATTACTCGCCGCCGCGACGCGCGAAAGCTCGTCGAAAATCCAGCGCCGCGCCGCACCGATTCCCCGCGTATCCGAAGTCGTATCCGAAAGCGTGTGGCGCGTTCCGAACGAGACGAGCTTGTCGACCGTCTGCTTCATCCGCGCGGCATCGAGCTGCCCGACGATGCCGGCAACGTCGGCGCATTGGGCGTGAAGGCCGGCGGTGGTGAGGAGGAGAGCGATCGCGACGACGATTCTGCGCATCGCCGTATCGTACGCGACCCTATTCAGCGATATCGTTCACGATTCGTTCGAGGGTCGCTACGAGCTTGGGTATCTCGAGCTCCACGAGATTCCAGACAAGATCATCGTCGACGTCACCGTAGTCATGAATCAGCACGTTGCGCTGGCCGACAATTTTTCTCCACGGGATTTCCGGATGCGCGGCGCGCGTCGAATCGGAAATGTGGGTCGCCACTTCGCCGATTAACTCCGTGGCTCGTTCGACGGCGCGCCGAAGCACCACGTCGTTTTCGTAGTCAGAATAGGAACGTCCCTGCGTGAATGTGAGGACTTCTCTCGCGAACTTAAGCATGTCGGCGAGGTACGCCGCCTCGCCTCGCTCCTTACGCGGCATAGAGCACTCGTGCGGTCGTCAGGATCTCACGGCGCCGGAATGGATTCTTGAGAGCTCGTTTCGATAATAAGTCCGCCTTGCGGCCGAACAACTGCGACAGCTCATCCTGCATATCGACGAAGTCGAACAGAGTCCAGCGTGTGCCGTCTTCGAAGGTCACCATCACGTCGACGTCGCTGTCGTCGCGAAACTCTTCGGGTCGAAGCACGGAGCCGAAAAGACTCAATTCCGCGATTCTCCACTTTCGACAGAAGCGGGTGATGGCGTCTCCGTCAATTGCGATCGCTGTCGTTAGTTTCTTCATACGTCCCTGGCGTCGCACATCCTAACGCCGCTCCCGATCGGCGCTACCATCATGCGCATCCAATGTCCGTTCGCCGCGTTGCGCTGATCGTATTGTTGCTGGCTGCCGTGCCGGCGGCGGCTCGCGTGTTGCCGGCGGGCATTCGGCCGTTTCGGACGTATGGCACCGAGGCGGGGTTGGGGAATCTGGCGGCGATGCGGATGGCGCAGGACACAGCCGGATTTCTCTGGGTTGCGACGCAGGATGGCGTCTATCGCTACGACGGCAATCGCTTCGCGCGATTCGGACTGGCCGAGGGGCTGCCGTCGAGTTATGTGGCCAACGTGCAGGCCGCGCCGGACGGATCGGTTTGGGTGATCACGTACGGCGGACTGGCGCGTTTCGATGGGCGGCGGTTCAACGCCGTCGCAGCGCCGCAGCCGAACGCGATTTCGATCGATGACGCGAACAACGTCTGGATTGCGACGTCGCGCGGAGTTTTTCGCGGCGCCGCGAAGGATGCGTTTGCGAAGATCGACGGATGGCCCGACGAAGAGGCGACGGCCATCTGGTTCGATCAATCCGCGCACGCGGTCGTCGCCGCTTCCGCGAATCACATCGGCCGTTTCGCGAATGGCGGCTGGACGTTCTGGACGAGTCCATCCAACGAACGGATCGACGCCATCGTCGTCGATCGTCAGCACACGATCTGGATTCGCTCCGCCGCGCATCTCTGGGCCAAAGCAGAACGCGACACTGCATTTCACGACGAAAGCCGCGAGCTGCCGGCGACGAGCACCAGCGGCTATCTCGACGTCGACCGGCGCGGCAATCTCTGGGTTCCGACCGATCGCGGCGTCGCCACGCACGACGACAACGGCTGGAGCGTCATCGGTGCGGCCGAGGGGCTGCCGGTGGAGTGGGCGCGCGACGTTCTCGAAGATCGCGAGGGTTCGATCTGGATCGCCAGCCTCGGCGTGCATCGCATGCTCGGGCGCGGCGAGTTGACCACATACGATCGCCGGTCCGGTCTGCCGAACGCCGTGATCTGGTGTTTCGTCTGGGATCGCGCCGGCCGCCTTCTCGTCGGCACCGACCTCGGCCTCGCGCGTTCGACGCCGACTGGCTGGGAGACGGTTCCGGGCACGGCCGGACATCAGATTCGATCGGTGATCGAGGAACCGGACGGCACTCTTTGGATGGCGGGAAGTCCCGCCGAAGTTTTGCGCGTCAGCGGCGACGTTCGCGCGTATCCGATGGCCGGACGCACCATCCTCAAACTCGTTCGCGACAACGACGGCGCGCTCTGGGCGGCCACGCGCGGCGCCGGTCTTCTGCACAAGGCAGCGAATGAGGATGGGTTCACTCGCGTCGCCGTTCCGAACGGCACCTCGGACGAAACCTTCCGCTGGCTTTTGATCGATTCGCGCGGCCGGCTGTGGGCCGCCGGTGAGCACGGCATCGCCTGTCTCGATCGCGGAATCTGGCGACGCTACACGACGCGCGACGGTCTCGCGCACAACCACGCCGCGTACATCGCCGAGACCGCGTCCGGCGATTTTCTGGCCACGTACTTCGAGCCGCTGGGCATGGTCCGCTTTTCGATCGACGGCGGCGCGGCGATACACATCGTCGATCATCTCGACGCCAGCCGCGGACTTTCGTCGAGCAAGATCTTTCTGGTTGGCGAGGACGCGCGTCATCGTTTGTGGGTCGGTACCGGAGTCGGCGTCGATCTCGTGAATGGTCCGCTCATCGAGCACCTCGGCATGGCTGACGGACTGGCCGGCGACGACGTTGACGCCATGGCCTTCCTCGCGCAGCCGGACGGGGAAGTGTTCCTCGGCACGAGCTCCGGATTCAGCCACTACGTCCCGCGCGCCGACGCGCCGCGCGTGGAGCCGCCGCCGGTACGCATCACGTCGTCCGCTATCGGCGCAAAGCACGACTTCTCCGCATCATTCGCCGCGCTGACCTATCTCAAACAGGATCTGATCGAATATCAGGTTCGCCTGGTCGGACTCGAAGACGAATGGCGCCCCGCGGTTTCGCGCGACGTTCGCTACGCGATGCTCGCGCCGGGGCAGTACCGTTTCGAGGCGCGCGCGCGGCTGCGTCCCGGCACGTGGAGCGCGCCGGTGTCGGTGCCGTTCACGATCGCGCCGGCATGGTGGCAGACGTGGTGGGCGCGCGCTCTTGGAATCGTGGCGATCCTCGCGCTGATCGTCCTCGCCCATCGCGCGCGCGTCGCTCTCCTGCGCCGCCGCAACCGCGAGCTCGAAGCGCTCGTCGCGCAACGGACGCACGAACTGGCCGACGTCAATACGCGGTTGTTGGACCTGAGCGTCACCGATGCGCTGACGGGCATGAAGAACCGGCGCTACCTCGATCTCTGCATGCCCGAGTACATGGCCGACGCGCTGCGCCGGCATGAGTCGCTGTCGCGGACGGGCATCGATCCGGCGCGCGAAAACGCCGACCTGCTCTTCTTCCTGCTCGACCTCGATCGCTTCAAAGAAATCAACGACCGCTTCGGCCATGCTGCCGGTGACCGCGTGCTCGTCGACATTCACGAACTGTTGAAGACGACCATGCGTGACACCGACACGCTCGTGCGCTGGGGCGGCGAGGAGTTCCTGCTCGTGGCGCGCAATTCGTCGCGCCACGAAGCCGCGGCGATCGCCGAACGGATTCGCGGCGCCATCGCCAATCACGCGTTCATCGTCGGACGGCGTACGACGTCGCTGAGACTGACCTGCTCGATCGGCTTCGCCGCCTTCCCCTTCCTCCCGCTTGACCGCACCCGCTTCGGATGGCAGGAGGTTCTGGACGTCGCCGACACCTGCCTCTACGCCGCCAAACACGCCGGCCGCAATCGCACGGTCGGCGTCATCGGCGGAGAAAGCCGCGATCCCGGAACGCTGGTCCAACGAATCCGCCAATCACTCGATGAGGTTGTCGCCACGGGCGAAGTAACGTTAGCCACAAACGGCGACGCGACCGCGATCGCGGTATGACTCTGCCTTTCTCCGTCCCTCCGCGTCTCCGCGTGAACCCGTCCCCTCTCGCATTCCGCGAAAGAACGTAAACTACCGCCCCAGTGGACGCAGATGAACTGCAAAAACTCCTGACGGATCATGAGACGTGGCTCAGCAGCCACGGAAGTCGCGGCGCGAGAGCAGAACTCGCAGCAGCGGACCTTCGCGATACAACGCTTCGTAGTACCAACCTGCGCAAGGCGAACCTCACCAGTGCGAACCTCAGTGGGAGAGACCTTTTCGGAACGTCTCTCGTTGAGGCCGATCTTCGGGGAGCCGACCTTACCGATGTAACGGGCCTCTGCTCTCAACAGGTCGCCGGAGCCAACCTGTCCGGAGCCAAACTGTCCGGGACTGTCGCGATATCGGATGGGCTGGCCCAGGTCAGCGAGCTTTCAAAGAATACGGCAAGGACGTTCGTCTTTCTCATCCTTGCCTGCGTTTATTGCTGGTTGACAATCGCCACAACCAGTGACGCTCGGTTGCTCACGAATTTCGTCTCTACGCCGCTTCCGGTCATTCAGGCGGCGATTCCGCTCTACCTGTTTTACCTGATCGTGCCGGTGATTCTTCTGGCTTTGTATTTGTACCTGCATTTACAACTACTCGATCTATGGCAGGAGGTCGCCGAAGTCCCCGCGATTTTTCCAGACGGCAGATCAATCAGTCAAAAAATCCACCCATGGCTTCTTGCTGTACTGGTAAGTAGCCTGATGCCCGCGCGCCCCAATGACCGCACTCCACGTTTTCTGGCGGCCGTCATCTCACATGTACTTACGTGGTGGCTCTTTCCGGTTACGCTGGCGATCTTCTGGCTGCGCTATCTTCCGAGACACGATCTGATCGGATCGTCAGTTCAAGCCGGATTGCTTGGATTGGCGAGTTTCCTGGGGATATGGTCGCAGCAGCGCGCGCTGCGATTGCTTTCTCGTGAGCGACGCAGCTCCATCGCTGCCGCGGCGGCCGTTGGCCTCACTGTGTTCGCCGGTTGCCTGACCGTCTCCTATGGCGCCATCACCGGCGTCAATGAAGCGGCTGAGGAAAATCGCACGCCAGTGGGGCCGGTGAGCGGGTCCGATGTGCTGACATACCTGAGAACTGGCATTCCGGAGCTCTTGTCGAAGGTGGGCGGACGTGCCTTTGCGGACATGAAAGATGCAGTCGTCTCGAACCGTCCCAACGCCGTGTCGTTCAGTCCTGCGCCGCTGTTGACGTCCCCGCATGGTGATTCATTAGTCAGAGAAACGATCAACGACGATGCACTTCGCGGCGTCCTCGGCGCTGACTTGCGCGGCAAAGATCTGCGGTACGCAAACGCGAGAGGCGCCTTTCTGGTTCGCGCCGATTTGACCAGGGTAAACCTGCGCGGCGCCGATCTTTCCTTGACCTACCTTCAGGAAGCGAATCTCGAGGATGCCAATCTGCGGATGGCGTATCTCTCCAAGGCTCAGATGGATCGGGCGGACCTGAAGGCTGCACGGATGCAGGACGCGTATCTCGGTGACGCGCGGATGCAGCGAGCCGACCTTCGCAGCGCCCAGCTGACCGATGCGATCCTCGTCGACGCTGACCTTCAGGACGCCGATCTGACTTTTGCGCAACTCGATGGAGCGATCTTATCGAACGCGAACCTCGCCAATGCCGTGTTGTTCGGGACGTCGTTGCATGGCGCGAATCTGGAATTCGCACGAAATCTCACACAGGCCCAGATCAACGATGCCTTTACTGACTGCTCAACCATCCTTCCTGTCGGGATGACGCGGCCGTTGCCGTGCCCAACGCCGGCATCGGCAGGTGCCGCCGCTGATTCACGTTGCCGAATCGCCGAAAAACTTCCTGTAATGCACAACGGCATGTATACGGTCACGCTGAAGAGCGATGCGTCGACCTGTTCTGTCGTCCTGGGAACGCCGGGAGGAGCGCCGAAAGACATCGTCCGGGCGCTCGATAAGGCTCCGGCAAATGTCCGTGATCTTCCATTTCGACCGGTTGTCGCTGGAAGGTTCTATACGTTTACGCCGATCCCGCCTGGTGCGCCCAGAGGCACACAGGTCGTAAACGTTCCTCCTGGCGATGGGCGCAGCGGCTATTTTCGCGTTGCGTTTATCGCGCCTGAAGGATTTTCCCGTGTCCAGCTCCGGGGATTGGCGAACGCCGACGACACAGGCAGAGTTTTCTTGAACGGCACGGCAATTTCGCCGTCGCTATTTTCGCCGGACGCGATTACGGAGTTTGGCAACGTATCGTTCTCTGTGAACAATACCGCGTTGTTCAAGCCCGGCGCGGTCAATGAGATCCTGATCTCGGATTTGAATACCGGCGCAGGTCCGAGCGGCGCCGCCTTCTACTTCACCATTACATTTCGCAAGTAACGAAGCGGGGAGACCGCTACGGCTCGCGGCTGTTGAGCCGCGTCTCCCACCGTTCGTCGTTCACGCGCCACTTCTCGCCGTCGCGGATGAGTTGATACGTCCACGTTCCGTACGTGCGCGAGGAAATCTGGCCGCGGATTTCCACCGTCGCCGCCTCCCCGGTCGCGTAACCGTGCACGAGCTTCGGATGCACGGGCCGGATCGACTTCCACAGTTTGAAATCGACGTCGTCGAATGATTTGAACACCGAGGCCGCCTTCATCGCCCCGAGATCCTCGCGCTGGATTGCATCGAGCCAGACGAAGCAGGTTTGCACCGGCGGATCGCTTTCGCGCACCGGCTGGCCTTTCGATTCCGTGACGGTGTCGTCTTTCGCGCCGGCGTCGCGGAGGATGCGCACTACGTCCAGTTTCTCCGCGTCGAGCGCTTGTGTCAGCGCCGTCGAATGCCATTTCGTGCTGAGCGTGTCCAGCTTCGCTCCCGCGTTGACGAGCGCGCGAACGACTTCGGTACGCCCGGCACTGGCCTGCTGCATCAGCACTGTCTGGCCGTCGCCGTCGGCGGCGTTCACGTCCGCGCCGTGCGCGATCAGCCAGCGCGCCATTGCCGCGTCCTGCGCAACGGCAAGCGTCGTGCGGCCGCCGGTGTCGTGGACATCGACGCCCGTGCCGTTCTCGAACAGTTTCTGCACCGTTGTTAGATTGCCGTTGCTCACGGCGTCGACCATCTCGTCGCCATGGATCGAGTGTTTCGCCATCGGCGTTCCGGCGAAGAGCTTCGATTTTCCGGCCGAGATCTGCAGCAGTGTGTACACCGCGCCATTCACCGCCGCCGCGAAGATCAGACCTCCGATCAGGCCGCCGATGCATTTGCGCCAAAGTCCGCTCACGATTTTCTGCGGATCGCCTTGCAGCAGCCGGATTGCGCCGCCGGCCGGTGGAATGAGACCGTGTTTCGCGGCCGACCAGCGGCCGATCGCGCAGACCTGATCGCCGGGCGCCACGATCTGTTCGCGCAGATCTTTGTCCGACAGGTCGCGGTCCTCGGTCATCTTCCAGTCCTTGCGGAACTGGCCGTCGTCGTCGGTCAGCAGCTCCTTGATCTCGTGGAAGATCGTGCCGGGATGAAAGCCCTGCATGTCCTTCAACGCCGTCGCTTCGAGATACGCCGCTGCGTTCTTCCGTCCGTCGTCCGTGCTGTACGGCTTTTTCGGAAATCCCTCCAGCATCGGAAAGCCGAGGATGCGCACCGAGCCATGCGGCGAATCGATGGCGCAGGGCGCCAGCGCGAAACCGGAATAATCCATCACATTCGTGGAGTCATGGGAACTTTGCGAAATGTGGTCGATGTCGTAGCCGTAGAGAACCGCCGCGTTTCCGCTGAACGGGGCGCGAAGAGTCGACCCGACCGCGCGGATGTGCCCGACCACCGTCACGATCGCGTCGTCCTCGAACTGTTCGCCGCCGTAGCCGCCGAACGATGACTCGCTCGACACGCGCATTGCGTCGCGCGCCGAGGTCACCGAGCCTTGCAACATCGAGACGGCGATCCACATGAAGAAGCTGGCCAGGCCGGTCGCCCACCAGAATGCGGGCGGCTCGATATGGCCGTGCAGTACGTACCAGTAGCCGCCGAAACAGGCGGCCAGGATCAGGAGGCTGATCAGACATCCGCGCTTCATGATTGTGGCGAACGCGGCGATTGTACTCGCGGCATTCGTCCCCTACACTGCCGCGCACATGGCACTTCCGAAAGTCTCGCTTACGCAGAAGATCTTCATCGGTCTGGCGATCGGTGTGCTCGTCGGCTGGCTCTGGCCGGCGTACGGGACGATGATGCGGCCGCTCTCGCTGCTGTTTCTGAACCTGATCAAATCGATCATCGCGCCGCTGATTTTCGCGACGCTCGTGATCGGAATCGCGGGCACCGGCGACATCCGCCAGGTCGGGCGCATCGGATTCAAAGCGCTGCTCTACTTCGAGATCGTGACGACGTTCGCGCTCTTCATCGGCCTCGGCGCGGTGAACCTGACCAAACCGGGCGTCGGCGTCTCGCTCGCGGGCGTGCACACCGAGGAGAACAAAGCGGTTCTCGCGGATCGCGCGTCGAAACTTTCGAAAGAATCGTCCGAGGCGGCCGCGCGCGGCGACAGCGCCACAGCCGCCGCGAAAGCATCGCAGGCGGCCGACGCGGTAGGGAAGGGATTGACCGCGCCCGACCCGCCGGGCAAGCCGCAGAAATTCGGCGACATCATCGCCCACCTCGCGCCCGCGTCGATTTTGAAAGCGATGGCCGAAGGCGACGTGCTGCAGATCGTCGTTTTCTCGGTCTTGTTCGCGCTCGCCGTCACTTCGATCGGCGAGAGAGCGCGGCCGGTCGTGCAGTGGTGTGAGTCGCTGGCCGACATCATGTTTCGCTTCACCGAGTTCGTGATGAAGTTCGCGCCGGTCGGCGTTGGCGCCGCCATGGCCAACACCATCGGCCACTCCGGCCTCGGCGTCCTTCGCAACCTCGGCATGCTCGTGCTGACGCTCTACGGCGCGCTT
This sequence comes from Thermoanaerobaculia bacterium, assembly GCA_049586115.1. Classification (GTDB taxonomy): domain Bacteria; phylum Acidobacteriota; class Thermoanaerobaculia; order Gp7-AA8; family Gp7-AA8; genus JADGNZ01. The sequence continues at coordinate 9,142 of JBAVBF010000589.1, forward strand.
GTCGTCTTCCTGCTTTGCGTGCTGCTGCCGGTGGCGCTGCTCTTCCGCGTGCCGCTCCGCGACTTTTTCCGCGCCGTGAAAGTGCCGGCGACGATCGCGTTCGCCACGACCTCATCCGAATCCGCACTGCCGAAGGCGATGGAGAACATGGAGCGCCTCGGCGTCCCGCGCCGCATCGTCGGCTTCGTCCTTCCGACTGGCTACAGTTTCAATCTCGACGGCACGACACTCTACCTCGCGCTGGCCTCGATCTTCGTCGCCCAAGCCGCCGGCATCCATCTGACCTGGACGCAGCAGATCGTCATGATGCTCACGCTGATGCTGACGTCGAAAGGCGTCGCCGGCGTTCCGCGCGCGTCGCTGGTCATTCTCCTCGGCACGCTTGCATCGTTCGGTCTTCCCGCCGAGGGAGTCATCGTGATCCTCGGCGTCGACGAGCTGATGGACATGGCCCGCACCTGCGTCAACGTCATCGGCAACTGCCTGGCCACGGTGGTCGTAGCGCGCTGGGAAGGCGCGTTCCGCACGAGCGAATGGGTGGCGGAGGAAGCGGAACTGGAACAGGTTACGGGGCTGCCGGCGATTGCGAGTTGATACGTCAATGCGCGCCACGCTTCTCGCCGTAATCCTGCTCGCCGGCTGTGCCTCGGCGACGCCGGACGACGCGAACGCGCCGAATGTTTCGCTGCACCTCGCAGAAGAAGAATCCGCGCCGAACTCCTACCTGTACGGCGGCCAGGTAAACGTGCGCTACACGCTATCGGTCGCGAACCGGACGAAGGATCCGGTCACGCTGACGCGCATTGAAATCCATACGGTCAGCTCCGGCGCGTACACGATCCGTCCGACTTCGACGGTAATCAACCTCGACGTCGCGCCCGGCCAGGAGAAGACGATTCCGATCTCGCTCTGGGCCAACGCCCGTGGCGGCAATCTCTCCGCCCACGAATCGGTCACGCTCCGCGCCGCGGCCTATATGAGCGGCCCAACCGGTCCGTTCGTACGCCTCTTCACCGAATACCTCAGCGAGCAATGAGTTAAAAATCGATGCCGGCGAACTGCTTTTGAGAGAGACCTCTGACGTACGAGGTCGATGGCTCCGCTGGCTCGGTGCCGGATTGAACAGCGACGGCGCGCTCTACGTTTTTCTTCTCCTTCTGGTTTGGGGGCTGACCGTGCCCAAACGCGGCCTGTGGCAGGACGACACCTTGCTGCTGCGCCTCGCGCGCGACTTTCAGGGCCACGGTTTCGTCGCCGCGTTTACGCCGGTCGTTACTCCGTTGCGGCGGCTCTACTCGCTGCCATGCCGTCTGGCGCTGGCCACGCCGCAGCCCGTCCTGACGATGCACCTGATCTTCGGCGCGGTTTGGCTCGGGCAGGCGCTGGCAGCCGGCTGGATCTCGCGGCTGCTGATGCCGGGCAGGCGTCTTACGCAGTTTCTGGCGATCTGCCTGACGCTCACGGCGACCAGCGACTACCTGACCGACAATCTCACCGCGATCGGCTACAACATCAGCGCGTTCATGCTGCTGCTTGCGGTCGGCTGCAGCCTGCGCTACATGCTGGGCGGACGCATCGGTTGGATCGCTCTCGCGTGCGCGGCTACCTCGGTCAGCATCTGGACCATTGACGTCGCCATCCCGGCCCTGCCATTCGTACCGCTGATCCTGTTTTGGCGTGGCGGTACCGAGGCCTGGCGGCGAATTTTCCTGGTGCTGTCGGCGCTCGGTCTGACGCTGGCTCACGCTGCCCAGGTCGAGTGGCGGTTTCTCCACGATCCCGCCAGTTATGCGGCAGTGGCGCTTCTGCCGATGCGCCTCGGGGATCGTCTTCATCGCACGATCGTTTTCTGGGCAGAGAACTTCACACCGTGGCGCTGGGTCTTCGCCCGCTCCGTCTGGTATCCCCGGCCGCCGGCGGCGATTCCGTGGTGGGCCATGGCGCTCGCTGCGGGAGTTGCGGCGGCGTGGTTCGCGCTCCGGGCACGCAGGACACAGAATCCGGATCTGCCGGAGCGCACGGCACGCACGCTCGTGCTCGCAGCGATCTTCGCTGCGATGGCCCTGATCGCGAATGCCGCATATGCCGGACTGCAGATGGCCGAAATTCACTATCGCACGCACATCCTGTCGCGAACATGGGCATCATTGGCGGTCGCCGTTTCGGCCGGCTGGGCGGTGCAACAATGGCCTCGCTTCCGGAACCTTGTCCTGCTCGTGCTCGTCCTCTTTGTCGGGTTTGGAGTGTGGGGAGGACTGGAGCGTCAGGACCTCTGGGTTTCGACCTGGAGGCTGCACAAGAAGGAGCTCCTGTCGATCGTTACCGCGGCCCCCGCCTTGACACCCGGGACGGGGATCATCCTTCGCAGCCCGCCCACGCCCGATTTGTATCTCGCGACCGAGGCCGAGTATCTGGCGCAGAGCTGGCTCATCCTGCTCTACGATGACCCTGCCATTCACGCTCTGCGCATGACTCCTGATCGAGGGACGGGCTGCCGCGCCACGCCCGAGGGACTCGCGTGCTGGCGCGAGCAACAGGCCGGCTGCGTCGACGCCGGCACGTGCGCTCCCGATCGCTTTCCCTACGAAACGCTGGTGATGATGGACTTCGACACGCGGAGAGGAACCTGGCAGTTGGTTTCCACCCCGCGGGGTGATTCTCTATTGGGCGGATCGGCCGCGGCGCTGGCTGGTTATCGGCCAGCCGGCCGCATCGTGCAACGTCCATTGACGCCGCGGCAGCGCGCCCTCTTGCTCGAGTAGCTCGGGATTAGTCGAATGGTCCCGGAGCTCTCCGTCGTCATCCTTTGCTACCGCTCCGGCAGTGCCGCGCGCTCCTTCGCGGCGCGCATTGGCAAGTCACTGCTCGATGCTGGTGTCGACAACTATCAGCTCGTGCTCGTCGGCAACTATGTGGACGGTAGCGACGACACGACCCCGGACGTCGTACGCGAGCTGGCGGCCTGTGATCGCCGCATCGTCTGTTCGGCGGTGGTGAAGCAGGGAATGATGGGTTGGGACTTGCGCAGCGGACTGGCGCTCGCGACCGGCCAGTATCTGGCGGTCATCGATGGCGACGGTCAGGTTCTGGTCGAGGATCTGGTGCGGATCTACCGGCTGCTGCGCGAACAGCAGCTCGATCTGGCGAAGACGTACCGAAAGCAGCGCGGCGACGGTCTCAAACGCAAGGTCATTTCTCTCGTCTTCAACGGGCTCTTTCATGTTCTTTTCCCTGGCGTTCTGGTGCGGGACATCAACGCGAAGCCGAAGATCCTGACCCGCGCGGCCTACGAGCGGATGACGCTGCAATCCTCCGATTGGTTCATCGACGCCGAGATCATGATCCAGGCCCGCGCTCTGGGACTTCGCGTCGGCGAGACGGAAACAGAGTTTCTCGGTTTGACCGGCCGCCGCTCCTTCATCACGTTGGCGGCAGTCTTCGAGTTCCTGCGCAATCTCCTGCGCTACCGGATCGTGGAGTTCCGGCGAAAGGTCCGGAAATGAGGATCCTGGTGACCGGTCCCGGGCGCCTCGGCCGTCCGCTGATTGGGGAGTTGCACCGGCGCGGCATCACCGGCACTGTCGTGCATCGCAACGCGTCGGACGACGTACCGCCCGGCTGGCGATCCGTCCGCGCCGACGTGACGCGGCCGGAGAGCCTCGCGGGCGTCTGCACCGACTGCGATGAGGTTCTCCACCTGGCGGCCGTCACGCACTCCAACCGTAGCAGTCGCTACACCGAGGTCAATGCAATCGGAACGAGGAATCTCGTGGAGCAGGCACGGCGAGCCGGAGTCAAACGGTTCACGCTCGTCAGCACGCGTGCGATCTCTCCCGCGGGCGGCGCCTACAGCCGGTCCAAAATTCAAGCCGAGGAAATCGTTCGGAGTTCGGGTCTGACCTGGAACATCCTCCGGCCTGCCGAAGTCTATGGCGCAGGCGGTGAAGGGATCTCGACGTTGATCGAACGCTGCCGCGAAGGCCGCTGGGTCCCTGTCGTCGGCGACGGCAGCCCTCGGCTGGCGCCGGTCTACGTCGATGACGTCATCGACGGCATCTGCCGGGCTGTGATCACTCCCAGCGATGGCGGCGTTCACGTGCTCGCGGGACCGGAAGAAATGAGCTACCTCCAGCTGATCGAGCGCCTGTCAGCCATTTTCCACACCACTCCTCGGACCATCCGCGTGCCTGCCACCTTGCTCGCCCTCGCCGGTCGAGCGCTCGCGCTCCTCCCACTCGAAAAGCCACCGCTCTACGCCGACCAGGTGGCGCGCCTGTTCAGTCCGAAGAGCCACGACACCGAGAGCGCGTTTCGAACCTTCGGTTTCACCGCCCGGCCGCTCGAGCAAGGTCTTCGCGCGCTCGTCCATGCCCGGTCGTGAGAGCCGCGTGCTAGAATCCGCGGGCCGTTTTAGAGGCTGCTTCTCTTGAAAAAGACGTAGTTGCCTTGATCGGGCGAGCGTAGCTCAGTTGGTAGAGTAGGAGCTTCCCAAGCTTGGTGTCGAGGGTTCGAGTCCCTTCGCCCGCTCCATTAGATTCAGACATTTAACCTGTTCGTAGTGACTTCGAAAACGTCGAGGTCTCTATGGCGGTCTCCATTCGCTCCCCGCTTTCCCACTTCCGAGTCGTTCCCACCGCTTCCGATTCTCACGCGCTTCCTCCATGCACGATGGTGCGGACCACCGAGGTCACGCATGGAGAAACGGATCTCATCGACCGACGCGGCGCGCCTCATTGGGATACGCACGCAGACGCTCGCGAAGTGGCGTTGGCAGGGCAAGGGCCCAGCCGGTTGGGTGCGCATCTCTCCGACGCACGTCACATATCCGCTCAGCGCGATCGAGAAGTTCATCGCAGAGTGTGGAGCCGCCGAGGAGCCGAAGGAAAAACGGGGGTGCGGCGATGAACCTTAAGGGGCTTCACTACGACGCGCGCCGGAAGCGAGCGGTCCTCGACGGCTACACGCGAGATACGGACGGAGAGCGGCGCCGACGGCAGCGAACGATCGAGAACATCACGAAACGCGAGGCCGTCGAGGAGTGGAAGAAGTTCCGCGCCGACCTCGAAAGCGGTCGCGCAATCGACGGTCCCGTGACCCTGAAGCAGTTCGTCGATCTGTTCTTCGAGGACATTGGTCAAAACCACCAGGAGAGCACGCGCGCGACACAGCGAACGCTTCTCGATTGCCAGATCTTGCCGTACTTCGGCAAGACGGTGCTCGAGGAGATTTCGAGCATCCGCGTCGCGAAGTTCATCGCCAATATGAAGAAGAACGGTCGCGCTCCGAGCTACATAAACAACGCCGTGCGACTCATCAAGATGCTGCTCCGGCAGGCCGTCGAGCGCGATGTCATTGCCGACTATCCCCTCAAAAAGAAGGTGCCGAAAGAGAAAGAGAAGCCGCTCCGGCTGGAACTCACGCGCGATGAACGCGACCGGTTCTTTGCGGTATTTGATGATGAAGCAGGATTCCGTCGATACCTCGACGACAAGCGCAAACTTGGCCCTGTCACGCAGAGCGAGAGCTTCAAGAAACCTCGACGCTTTGGCGGCGGACTGCGAGGCGACAGCAAGGCTGCGGGTATAGCCTTCGCTCGCTTCCAGGAACTTCGCGAGCTGTTCGTTGTCGCCGTGGATACCGGCCTGCGCAAGGGTGACCTGCGGAACCTCCGATGGAATCAGATCGATTTCGCCGAAGGCTTCATCCGGGTCCTGATGCAGAAGACATCGTTGGAGGCAGAGATCCCGATCTCGGCTGCCTGTCGCGCGGCGCTCATCGCCATTGAATCGCGATGCGGTCGCGCCGAGTACGTGTTCCGCGACGGAACCGGCAAGCGGTATTCACAGACGAGGATTCGACGCACGTTCGTGCTCGCGAAGAAGCTTGCCGGGATCACTCGACGCTTCCGACCTCACGATCTTCGGCACACCTTCGGGTGCCGGCTCGCCAGTAGCTCGGTCGGGCTGCAGATCATAGCGAAGGCGCTCGGGCATACGACCACGCGCATGGCCGAGCGCTACGCGCGGCCATCGGAGGAAGCGATGCGCATCGTCGTCCGGGCGCTCGATGCGGATCCGCTCTAGCTCGGCGACGAGGGCCATCGACGACGTTCGCCTCTGGATCAAGTCTTTGGTGAGGAGCTGGTAACAATGTGGAACCTGGCGGCGACAACCGACTGCCCGCCCCTGATCTGTTCATCGACGCTAAACCGCTCGCCGTCTATTGAACCGTCATCGCTCCACTCGCTGAAGAGTGGTCCCGCATTTGTGGCATCGTCCGCCGTTCGAACATCCCCACGAGAGATGCCAGCGGCACTTGGGACACCAATAGGGGATCTGGTCGATGACACGTCCGCAGCGCACGCAAACTGGCCTGGGCATTAGCTCCTCCGCGTTCCGACGAAATCGTACACCCCTCCGCTTCCTTCAGCTCGTCGAGCGAATTACTTCGTGAAAAAAGGGAAATGTCGCTGCTGCTAAGTTAAGATCCACTTGGTCCAGCAAAAATGGGAGTACCGGGTGTGACAAAGAGTTCCACGGAGATCGCTACAAATCCTCCGTGAACAAGAAATGCGCATTCTAGGATCGGAAACGAGTTCGTGTTGTATCGCAACGTCGATCCTTCTTTTTCGATGATGGAGCAAGGATGGAAGACAGGGACGACTGCTGGCCCGAGGATCCAGACGTACTCCACATCGCCCATCGCGCCGATCGGTGTGCGGTTCTCGGGCCCGGCATGCGGGCCGTAATTTGGGTGCAGGGCTGCAAACTCCGGTGCCCAAGCTGCATCGCACCACAGTCTCTGCCCTTTCACGGCGGATATGTCGTCGGCGTTGATGAGCTGGCCCGAGATCTCGCTGCGCTTCCGATTGACGGCGTCACCATTTCTGGAGGCGAACCGTTCGAGCAGGCCTTGGCACTCTGCCGCTTGATTCGCTCGACACGCATTCGCAGAGATGTCTCGTTCCTCTGCTACACCGGATATGAATTCGAGCATCTGCAGCGCCACGGAACTCAAGCCCAACTCGAATTGATCACGGAACTCGATCTGTTGATTGACGGCCCGTACGTCGAAGGACAACACGGGGAAGACCTCTGGCGCGGATCGGCGAATCAGCGCATCCATTTCCTGTCGGACCGCCACACGCGAGGAATTCTGGATCGTGCCTCAGATGCGTCCCTGATCGAAGCGACGGTAACCTCCGACGGGTCTCTCTTTTGGATGGGCATACCCCCAAAAGGCTTCACGCGAGACTTGCTATCACGACTCGCGGCTCAGGGGATTACTTTCGAACATCGAGGAGCCTACGATGAGTGACTCTCCCAAGTGTTCCACACCGAGTCTGAGGGATCAGGAAGAGCAGCGCCTCCGTGCGGAGCGTGAACGGCTCGCGGCGGAGGAGAACGCACGTCGCCATGCGGAAGCTGAGAGGATCCGACGTGAGCGGATCGAGCAACTCCGTGTGATCGAGGAGCTTCGAGCAAGGCATCGGGAGGCTCTCGAGAACCTTGCAGACCTCCAGGGAGAGGTTGAGGCGCTCAAGTCGGATGCCGTGACCATGCGTTGGAAGCACGACGCTGTGGACGCTCTCGAAACAGCGGTGGCACGTGCAGCGCGGGAGATTGAGGCCGGAGCATTCGATGTGCCGATCTCGAAGCTTCGATCGATGAAGAAGACCATCCTTGTGATAGTCGCTGAGGCGCAAGAGCGCCAACTTGCCGAGGATCGTCGTCAGTACATCGTCAATGGTCTGGTGACGGTCTTAGGGCAGATGGGGTTCGTACTCTCTGCGGACAGCCCTCGGCACGGGGATGCGTCGCCATCCTCCGACGTCATGCTCAGTGCACGCAGACTCGGGGGTGGGGCTGTTGCTGTTTCGATCCCTCTCGAAGGAGAAGTGTTGTACGACGTGGAGGGATACGCGAAGCGCAAGGAGACACACTTCGACGGGGCCGTCACGGCAACGTGCGACGAAGCTGAGGCTGAGATCCAGCACGTGCATGACGCGCTAGCTCGGGATTTCGGTATTCAGATGAGCGAGCTCACTTGGGCAGGGAAGCCGGTTCGAAGCGACAAGCAGGCCGAAGCGCTCCCGCGCGGTGGTAGCCGTGGTCGCGAACGAACGTAGTCGGAGATAAACGTGTGACTGTTTCTGGTGCTTGGATTCGCGATCTTGACACCCACCTCTTGCGAGGCAAGCAGGTACTTCTGTACGGGAACGTATTCGATCAACAGTTGATCAACGGACGGTACAACAGGTTCCGTGAGGCGTTGGAGGCGTACTTCACGGGGGTCGGATACAAGGTGATCGGGCACTACGATCTTGTCGACGGACTCACCCTTCAAACACCGGCGGCACGCCAACTCGTCGACGAGATCATGTCCCGCGCCCTCGGCGGTTCGCCAGCGGCGTCTTCCGCGACGAACGTCCAACCCCAACGCTCGATGCCTCGCGCGACAGTTGTCGACATGTCCCTGTTCCGCCCCGAACAGGCGCTCGACGTCATCCGACACGTGCTTGCGCAAGCCGAGCACCCGGCGGCGTTCATCGTTGACTTCTCAGACAAGTTAACGGGCGACCCGGACCGTTTCTCGGAGGATGAGCGGAGATGGCTCGTATTACTTCGAAAAGCGCTGGACTCCGCTGAATTTGTCCGAACGGGTGAAGCCAAAGGACGCAGGAATGCCTTGGTGACCGTCGCTGGCCAGCTGGCTGGCGTGCCGGCGTGGTTTTACAAGGAGAATCCCCTTGTTGCGCTCGTACACGTCGCACAGCCGAGCCGCCACGAGCGGGAGTTCTTCATTCGTCAGTTTTCAAAGCAATTCTACGGAGGCACCGAGCCGAGCGATCTGGCACAAGAGATCGTCACAGAATTTGCCGACCTCACCGACGGCATGACGGTTTGGGATCTCGAGGGGATACGGCGAGCGTCGCTTCATGAAAAGCTCTCTATTGCACGGCCTAAAGCATTGGTCGACTACTACCGATACGGAGCCGTCGAAGACCCGTGGGAACAACTCGACTCTGCCAAGATCCAGTCTGCTGCTAGCGCGATTGCCGTGGACGTGTTGGGACAGGATGCTGCCGTGGCGGCGGTCATCGACATGCTGGTGGCTGCGCGGGTCGGTCTAACGCTATCTGACTCCTCAGCCAAAGCCGGAAAGCCGAAAGGGGTGTTCTTCTTCGTTGGGCCTACTGGTGTGGGAAAGACAGAACTGGCCAAGGCCCTCTCGAAACTGGTGTTTGGCGAGCAGGATGCCCTCGATCGCTATGACATGAGTGAGTATGCAGAGAAGCACGCGGCTGAAAAGCTGGCGGGGTCGCCGCCTGGGTACGTTGGCTACGACGAAGGTGGCAGGCTAACGAACCGCATGATCAAGAAGCCATTCAGCTTGCTTCTGTTCGATGAGATCGAGAAGGCTGATCCTCTTGTCATGGACAAGTTCCTGCAGATTCTCGAAGACGGTCGACTCACGGACGCGAAGGGACAGACCGCCTACTTTTCGCAATCGGTGATCATCTTTACGAGCAACATCGGCTCAGACACCGCCATGGACTGCGTACCGGATGACAGTGGTCACCCGACCTACGAGACGCTTCGTACGCATTACCTAAATGCCGTCCGCCAACACTTCACACACAAGATTGGGCGACCAGAACTGCTGAACCGTTTCGGCGACAACATACTTGTGTTTGACATGTTGCGGCCGGCGTACATCGAAGGCATTGCTCACAAGTTTCTGCAGAAGCTCGCCGCTTCTGCGGCCTTGCGATACGGCATCGCGGTGACATTTGAGCCGTCGGTCCTGGACGCGGTACGGCAGTGGATGCAGGACGGAAGTAACATGCAGTTTGGTGGGCGTCGAATCAAGACGCTGCTCGATGCCACGATCGTCTTGGCGCTGAATCGCTGGGTTTTTGTGGAGAAGCCAAAGAGGGACACGGCCGTCCGAGTCGCCTGGAAGAGTGGTTCAGTAGTGATTTCATAACGAGAGGTGAACGATGGCGAGCTTGTACGATTCGATCCGCTCGATGGAAAGGGATGGCAAGATTAGCAAGGCCACCGCGGATGCCTTCACGGGTACGGCTGACCGTCAGATGCAGATGCCGCCGCTTCATGCGGTCGCTTATGATCCTCAATTCATCTGCGTCCTACTGGATCAGTCAGGATCCATGAAGCCGTTGCGCGAGGCAGTAATAGAGGGGCATGCCGAGGTTATAAACGCATTCCGCAAGAGCGCCACGTGTAGGAACAACGCGTTGTTTATCGCGCAGTATGTGTTCAGTGGGACGAGCGAACCGCTCAACGGCTTTCGACCTCTATCGGAGCATGGGAACGATGACGTTGTCCGTCTGACGGAATCGAACTACACACCGGCGGGTGTGACAGCTCTCTATCAGACGGTTCATGGAATGCTGCAGGACACGCTCATGGTGGTAGATCACTGCGGCCGCAACGAAGGACTCGCGCCGAGCATTTATATCATGCTCGTAACGGATGGCGACGATACGGAGGGCAAAGTCGATCCAGCGGACATTCGCCGTTGTCTCACTGAGATGCGTGACAAGGGCACACTTGGTATCGCGGGCGTGCTGGGCGTATTGAGCGACAAGCTGACCCCGCAACAGCTTGAAAACATTAGGGCGACACTCGGATTTGATGTGGTGATACCCGCGGGCGCGACTGCGAAGGAGCTTCGTGACGCAATGGGTCAGTTCTCTAAAAGCATTGCGGACAGGCTGGGTAAGTAGCGCGCTCTGTTGGGGAAAGAGGTGGGATGTGCGGTTTGAGTTTGAAGATCGAAGCGGTGAGTACGAGTGCGAGACGCTTTCGAAACTCGGCGAGGGTGGCGAAGGTGTGATTTATATCTTGGATGACCAGGCGCTTGCGAAGGTCTACCATGCCAAAGAGCTGAATCGACGTCGCCAAGAGAAGGTTCTCGCACTCTGCGCGAGATACAACCATTTCGCCGGTGTGTTCGGAGCGGCGCGTTTCGCGTGGCCGGAGGCGCCGGCGATCTCCGCTGATATTCACGAGATTGTTGGTTTTCGGATGGCACATCTCGGAGCCTATCCCAGCCTCGAACAGGTGCGCTACGACTCCTCAGAACGTCAGTTTCGCACGGCTGGTGGCGAGCGGCTAGACGATGACAAAGCGATAGCGGTGGCCTATTCGCTCTTCGATGCCCTAGAACGCCTCCATACGGCTCGTATCGTGCTCGGGGACCTAAACCCCACAAATGTGTTGGTGGACATACATTCCGCGAATGCATTGATTGTCGACATCGACTCATGCCACGTTGAGGGGTTCCCGTGCCCTGTATTCAAGGCCGAGTATCTCGATCCAATGACAGAGGCGGCCGGGAAGCAATCGGACGGGTCTCTGAACTACACCTCGTCCAGTGACTACTATGCAGCAGCAGTTATGACATACGAATTGATCGTCGGGAGCCTGCCCAGCTTCTTTCGTTCGGAGCAGGGCCTCGGCGCGCTAGACCTGAAGGCGAAAGGCGTGAGCCTTCTGGCCCACGTTGAGGATCCTACGTTCCTTTCCTCGCACGGCGTGCGTCTTCGGTCACATCCTTTGAACGACGGACTGTGCCGGCGCTTGCAAGAGGTCAAGTTACTCGACGGAGGACGTCTATACCGATACTGGCACGACGTGTTGGTGAAGGGACGGCGGTACAGCCTCCTCGAGCGGCTGCCGGTGTCGGATCCGCGTAATCCGACACACCGGCTGCTTGCCAAGAAGGGGTCACGGACCGTTGTCGACGTGATTCGAGATGGACAGTCGCCGCGTGCCGTCGTGCCCTTGCAGGCGGATCCCATTTTTTTTCAGGAGGAGGATGTTCAGACAATCGTCGGACTGACACGACGCAGCTCGAGGCTCCGTGCGACGTTCGATGGTGTAGATCCGATTGGATTCCAGCTGTTCGTCGAAAACCTAGGCTTCGACTATCGTGCGCTGCTCGAGAGAGGCACAGGATGACGGGCTTTGATGAGCGACGCCGTGTTGCGAGCCACTTCGCGCTGTGTCATGACTCTTCGACGGCGCTACCGTTCACCGTCGGCGGCGTGACACAGCATGGATGGCACGCGGACTCGCGGAACAATCAAGACGCCATGGGGCTCTGGATTGAACAAGGCTTCATCGTAGCCGTTGTGTGTGATGGGTGCGCCAGTCCGGCGAGCGCGAGCAAGAATTCCGTGTCGCTCAACGAGGTGGGGGCAAAGCTGACGTGTTTGGCCGCACTACGGGTTGTGCGTGAGCAGATTCGCATAGGGACGCCTCTGGACGAGTCATTGTCCTTAGCGGTTGTCGAGGGGGTACGGCGGATGGCCCGGCAAGTGGTCGGTATCGGACTCCATCGATCCGAGCCAAGAGCGCTTCGCGAGAAGATCTTGCTCGAGTACGTCATGAGTACGTTGCTTCTTGCAGTGGTCACCGCGGAGAACTACCTCGTCTTCGCGGTGGGCGATGGATTCATACGTGTGAATGATACCAACCATGATCTGAGCCAAATGAGCGGACACTATCTCGCCAATGAATGGTTTCCCGCCGCCGAGCGTCGTAGGTCTGCCGTTGAGGTTTCGTCCATCGAACCCGAGGCGGCTGTACCTCCGCGGTGGCTCCAAGTGGGGTCGACCGCAGAGCTCCACAGTCTTGTCTTGGCGTCCGACGGAGCAGCTGATCTCTTTTCCAGTCAGAATAACCTCCTCGGTGAACTTCAGAAACGCTCGGCAACGCGTGAGTACTCGAGCGGATATGACCCTCTGTTTTTTCGGGAGTTTCGCGTGCTCGCGAGCCGGCTGCCTGTGGGGCCGAGGAACCAAGATACCGATGATCAGACGCTCGTGGCGATTCGACGGTTGCCGCAATCTGAGAAGGGCGATCTCGCTGAAAAGGAGCAACAAGGCAGCGCGACAACGGAAATGCTTGCCGCTCCCACCATCGAGCGCTTTCCCGCGGTCGAACAACTGCCCGCTGGCGAAGCCCTTCCCAACGTCGAAGCGCTTCCCAACGTTGATCCTGTTTCCACCTTAGAGCCTCTTCGCAGCGTCGAGTGCATTCCGGCCGCCGAATCTGTTCCCGACTCCGAACCTGTTCCCGGCGCCGAAGTCGTCCTCAATGAACTAATAGAGATATCTGAAGCCGGGGTTGAAAAGGACAAACCAACCGATCGCGAGGTACCTGATGCTGACAGTGTCGGCGAGTGACATTTCGAACGCGGGCGGACTATTGGCGGCAATCTCTGCGAAGTCAGCTGACTTTGTGGCTGAGCTGCTATCGGGAACCCGGACTCGCCTTCCGGCAGCCGCGGCTCGAGTCACGAAGCTCGTGACACATGCCAACCCGCACCTGGACGAGTACTTCGCGGCACTAGTGTTCCGAGCGCTGTTGCCGTCTTCGAAGCGTGGCCTCGTGCTTGGAGAGGCCGTCCTGGGATCGCGAGACAACGATTCGCTTGCACAATCGACGTGGCCGGACGCGGCCGTATTCGGCATCGGCGCGACTGAGAACGGGGGCGCACGGCCACTAATCTTGTACGACGAGCACACGCATACTGGTGTCAAGCGAAAGGCCTCATCCTGCTCGGAACTGACGTTGAAGCGCGTCGTGGAGGGCTTCCCCCATGCATTGCCGCCGGAACTCTTCTTTGTATTCGGCGAGATAGATCACATCGACGCGAATGGCGGCGCTCACCCGCAGCAGCTGGCTAACGCCGTCAAGTGGCTCCATGACATCAGTTTTATGGTGCACGCAGGCGCAACACCCGCCGAGAGGATCTCAGAGCAGTTGTCGTTTATCTGGAAACAGGCCCTTGTGGATGCGGCTGTCGTTGCTGCTTTGTACGTCCTTCGGGAGCGGATCGACCTCAAGAAGCGGGACGCGTGGAAGGACTATGCCGGTGACTCGCTTCGACACTACAAAGAGCACACCCTGCTAAGGGAGCGCCCTCAGTTCGAGGCGTGCTATCAACGGCTGACGCAGAACGTCCTTGGATTCCCGGGTCGTGGTCCCGTATGGTTGACAACACGTGGCGCCGATGGCGTTTTGGTGCCCAGGCTCGATTCGCATAAACGGGAAATACCTCAACGACTCGTCATGCCTTGGCTTAGCCGCGCATGTGTGGAGTGCTGGGGGCCGCAACTGGGTCATGTCATTCTCGCCCATTTCTGGGAGGCGACGTTGATGAACCAGCTGTCGTTCGTTCGAATTAAGGATGAACTGACGACAGTTCTTGGAGAAGGTCGAGTGGATGTGGATGTCGACACACCCGTTGGGGAGCTTCAGTTTCGAACTCTCTCGGGCATCGCCGTGAAGCCCGCTGGATCAGCCGACGGAAACTCAACGGTGCAGCCGTGGGTATTGTTCTACCGTCCACGAATTGACATAGAGGCACCGAAGCCACCCATCTCCAACTTCATAGCAAGCAAGAATCAGGGTGTTGGCATCTTCGCGATTGTTAACCCACGGTCGGATACATTGGTGCTTTCGCGCGGAGGCGGTGTCTCAGATTCCGTTTGGGAAGCTGTAATCGGCCAGCTCGTTGAGCGCGAAGGTGACTCGGACGCGAAGGACGTCCCTGGGTGCTGGCATATCACTCGGGATGAGAAGGGCAAGCCGGCAGATTTTCTGCTGAACGGGAACAAGGCTCACCAGTATGTTCCTAGGTCGGCGCTTCGGGATGTGAACAGTCTGACCCACCTCGTAAAGGCCGCGTACAGACCAACGTGAGAGGTTTTATGTCTGTCATACAGTGTGCAGCATCGGGATGCACCGCAACCGAGAAGTCTGGACGGATTTTTGCGCGGTGCGCAAAATGTGGAGCATGGTGGTGTGGCAGACACGCAACGAAGGGGAATCCCTGCCCTGGTTGCCGCCACAAGTATCTGGTTGGCAAGTAGCCTCGTCGACCTGTGCCCGCGGCACGTCAGTGCGCAAAGCCGGGAGATCGATGCCGATCCTCATTCGCCGTGTGTCTGAGTCCCGCACGCTACGAGTGGTCGCTGCGGTCAACGCACAGCTCTCGTCCATGGCGTTCCGCTGCCTCGCGGGTGCCGAGCAGCCATAGCCAGCCGTCGATGCGACCACAATTCGAGGCATTCCGATCCATTCCGATGCTCCTTCCGCGCCCATCTTCACACTTGATGCGGAAGGAGAAGCGAAGATGGAACGTGAAATCGAAGAGGGAGCAAATGTTGGTCGACGAGCGCCGGCATCATGGGTGCCAGAGGAGCATGTCATCACCGAGTGCTACCCAGTGTTCCCACCACACGTGGTGGCCTACCCCCGCATCAAAGGCCAGCCGGACGCACAACTCAACGTGAGCTACCTCGTGAATAGAGTGTGCCGTCAGGTGGCACTCTCACGTTCACGCGTGATCGGCGGGCAAGGACGCAAGGGAGTGCCGATGGACGCGGGCTACTTCGAAATCGACTGCTCGCTGTCTGCCTTCGCCCCGCAGCGTACTTCTTCCGCCTACGAGACGCTCATGGCGCTTCTCGAGGAGT
Organism: Thermoanaerobaculia bacterium; assembly: GCA_049586115.1. GTDB lineage: Bacteria > Acidobacteriota > Thermoanaerobaculia > Gp7-AA8 > Gp7-AA8 > JADGNZ01. The sequence goes on from JBAVBF010000589.1 coordinate 24,659, forward strand.
ATCCGCGGAACGATGGTACCGACCATCTCCGCAGCGTCATTGAGGCCATTCCGGTCGCGAATTGCCGCGCGTGTGCAGCGGAGTTCAACGTGCGTCTCCCGCATGCATGCGCGCCGCGAGATCTAGCCGAGAATGGGCGCTATCTCGCCAAGGCCTACCGCGCACTCGACCGCACATTGCGCTCTCTTCCGCGGCGAACATCAAATCATACAGATTGATCAGGCCTTTCGCGCGAACAGGAGCGCGACATCCTTGCCAATCTCGGTCGACCGAACGAGATTGATCGGCACTCCATCGCAGAGTGCGGAGAGTTCTCGCCGCACGTCCTCGAGCCAGGTCTTGTCGTGACGTGCGTGTTGATACAGCGCGAGCCAGTCGTCGGTGGCGAGTTGCCGCCAACAGGCCTGCACCTCCTCCCGCACCACATGTTCCGCACTCGCCCGTGTAGGTTGCAGTCCCGTGTCGGGGTCGAGGAACAGTAGAACTGCGCCATCGCGATTCGCGGCGAGTACATCGATTACGCGTTGTAGGTATGCGGCCCGTTTCTTAGGGTCAAAGGGATCGTCGATCACATCGATTGGGATACCGACCGTCGCGCCGAGATGCCGGATGCGCTGGAGGTCACGGAAGAAGGTCCACACGGCATCATCCACAGCGACAGTCTGTTCTTCGCCGATCGTCACCTGCGGCCGTTCATCAGCGCGCGCGTACGCAACCTGGATGACCCTCGTGAGTGAATGCGCACGCGCGAAATGCAGGAGCGCCGACCATTTCACGAGGTCACGGTCGTCAGCGAACCAACGTTCCTTCATGCTTTCAGTGTACGCGTCACTCGACCACGACCATTGGCGGGCGCACGGAACCCTCGAGCTGCGTGCGGCGAACGACGCTGCGAACCAGCGCTTCATCACAGCCAATGACGAACCGCTCGCAGCGTGAGGCCATCGCGAGATTATTCTCGCGGACCTGTCCCTTGGTGAGTGGCAGGAAGTCGAGGCCCGTCCCGAGGTCGCCGATGAAAAGAGCGACGGAGCGGCTCAGGGGAATCATCTTGTGTGCACCTGGAGTCGCGAGACCGAAGCCTCGCATTCCGTGCTGCCAGTCACGCGGCGGAATCAGCAGCAGAGGAGCGTCCGTGAGGATCAGCGACATGCGGGCTGGCGTCTCCGCCACGACCCAACGCATGTTGAGGAAGATCTCCGCGAGGTCACCACTCATCTGGATCATCGTCTTGATAATGTTCTGCCGGGGTTCGACGACGGTATATCCGCCGTCTCTCAGGAGTTCGAAGTCCTCCTCCGGTGTCACGTCCATCGTGGTGCCGGTCCGCGCCTCGAATTTTTCGTGCTGGATTCGTACATCGTCGACAGTCGTTGCCATCCGCCGCCCGAGCGCTTGAAACGCTCCATTCATCATCTCCCGCATCGCGCGGTCGAATTGCGGGACACGGGTATGCAGCAGCGCGCAGAACAGAGCCAGCACTTCGCGGTCATGATCCGTCGGTGCTTCGCGGCGCTCCAACTTACGGATCACCGGCTCGGCTTCACCCTCAATAGATGACAGGAAGGCCTCGACCTCCATCGACTTCTCGCCGGTCACCGCATCGTCGATGGCGTAGTAGTAGCGGCTGACGGCTGTGTTCTTCGGCGTCTGGGGACGAAACGCATTGCTGTCGCGATCGAAGACGGTGAACACGGAATCGCGCTGCCTGTCCGAAGTGAAGCCTGCAAGGTAGAACTCAGGCAGGTAGTGGTGCCGCTTCGGGGTAGTCATTGCGGTCTCAAACAATCCGGCGTCGCGTGAGCATTTCGAGCAGCCTAGCCCACGTGTGAGGCAATGTACGCTGCGACCGGTGCGGATCGGTCGACGCCCGCGCTGCAGTGTAGGAGCACCGGTTTCGGCAACTCTTTGAACGCCGCGAGCGCAACTTCGCGGACGGTCAACAGCTTCTCCTCGATGGTGTCCCGTGACGACTTGCTGTGCTGGGGGTCTTCCCACGGGAGGTGCTGAATCTGAAACCGCGTCCGGTAGAACTCGATCAGGTTGTCCGTTCCGAGTTCCAGGTCCTTGTAGAACCCGACCTCGGTGTCACTCATCAGGCAAATGATGCTCTGTATGCCGCACACCTGAATCATGTCCGCCCACTCCGCGACGTAAGGAGCCGCATCGGGCGTCAAGGTCCGCGCACTCCCACCGAATCGTTTGTGGTAACGGAGCGGACGCTGCGAACATGCGAGCTGGCCGGGGATGATCCAAACGATGAGTTCGGACTCATCTCCGTCCTGCAGCCTCCGGCGAAGAGTTGCGAGCTCCCGCCGAATCGAAGCGGTGCGCTGGACGATGTCGGCAGGCATGGTAGTCATTGTCGCAAGCAGACGAACAACCGCGAAACACGGGTGATGAATGGAACGAGCCGCCGTACGACTTCTGAGCGAGGACGAGACCGCCCGGTTGGTTGAGGCATGCACGAGCGATGAAGTCCTCGAAGTGAGCAGCATGGCGCATCGGGTCTGACCTCTCGCGACGTGTCGCCGCCGAAGGCGACGAAGTCCTCAGCGAGACCTTCCGGTTCATCTCAGGAGTCCTTGCTCCGAGGGTCGAAGCGATTCTGAAGATCGAGACTGCGGCGAACACCTTCTGGGTCGAGCCGTCGACGCTGACGGAGACTGAGCGTGAGCTTCTGCGGCAGCTTGTGGCGACGGCTGCTGACCCCGAGATAAAGGCGCGGTTCGCCGACTTCCTGTGGCTCGCAGCGCGCGATTGGAAATCCGGAGAGATCGCGGTCGACTCCTATCTGGAGTCGGCGCGCCGTCTAAGGGACCCGGAAAACTGGGCGGGCGCCGCACCGCGATATGAGCGTGCCGCGTCCCTTGCCGGCTCCCTCGGTCGCAAGAAGCAGCGCTACTTGGCGGTGATCGCTGAGATCGAGGCATACCTCACGGAACTCGATGCGACGGACCCGCTCTTCATGAGCTGTCGGCTCATGGAGATTCTGCTCGCGCAGAAGGAGGGCAATCGCGCGAAGTACGCGGCGCTCGCGGAGAAAGCGGCGCACGCGGCCGAGGCCCGCGGTAATTTCTATGTGGCGCAGTTCCACTGGGACCTCGCGGCGAAATGGCAGTCTGCCCTGGAGAATACTGATGGCGTTCGCGCTGCGCGGATTGGTGCGGCCGAGACGCTCGTGAAGGAAGCCGAGAGCAAGACGGAAGGCGCCAATGCAAGCTTCCTTACGGCAGCGAGCGTGCTGCAGGGTGCGATAGCGATCCTGCAAAAACAGAGCGGCACGCAGGACCGTGTTAAAGAACTGTTCCGCCTCCTCAAGGAGTACGAGATCAAAGGCGTGAAGGAGCTCAAGCCGATCGGAGGCACGGTTGATCTGACCGATGTGGCGGAGTTGGCGCGACAGGAGGTTGCCGGCATATCACGTCCAGATGCGATATCCGGGATCGCAGCGATGGTCCGTTTCCCACGGCGCGAGAAGGTGAAAGCCGATGTGCGAAAGGCGGCGAAGGACGATCCCCTTCAGCACCTCTTCGGTGAGTCGCTCCTCGACGCAGATGGCGCGATCATCGCCGGCCGGGGATCGGTCGATCCGGAAGACGAAGGCGAGGACCGTTCCGTGCTCGCGCGGATGTATGAAGATGTCGTCCGCACCTTCAGCTTCACGGCGCTCGGCCAGATAGACCCGGCGCGACGCCAAATCGTCGACGAACATGACATCCGCGAGGGTGACCTGTCCGTCATTGTGCAGCGCAGCTGGTTCGTGCCGCCGGGGCGCGACCCACTCTTCTCGCGCGGCCTGCTCGCGGGCTTCGAAGGCGATTTCGCCGTCGCACTGCACCTGCTCACGCCACAGATTGAGGCAGCACTGCGATGGAATCTGCGCCGACGTGGCCATGTCACGACGCGACTGAATCGGGACGGATTCCAGGAAGAGATGGACCTCAACCAGTTGCTTGCAGATGCTCCCGCCGGTGAGCTTCTGGGCGATGACTTGCGCTTCGCGTTGCAGGCACTCCTCACGAGCCGCTTCGGGTTCAATCTGCGGAACAAGCTCGCGCATGGTTTGCTGGATATCGGCGCCATGTATTCGACGGTCGCGGAGTTCTTCTGGGCGGTCGTGCTCATGATCTGCGTGCGCACAACGGTCACGGCTGAGCATCCATCGACGTAGCAACCTTCTTCTCTAACCCTCCTGTTCTTGCGCTTCGGCGTTGGTCGAAGCGCGCCTGCTATCCGCGCGGCGTGCTGGCCGAACTGCCAGAACGCCGCCCGTGAGAGCGAGTACACGGAACACCGTCCAGGACGTTCACGGGGGCAACAAGCTGTCGGATCCAGCGACGATTCCGACCGGCTCCGATCCGTTCCGATGCGTAGTGCGACGCGGGGAGTCCAATGCTCCACAGCATCAGTGAACGATCAACGGAGGGTCGATGAAATTCAAAGCAACAATCGAATCAGCGACGCACAGCTATGACGTCGAATTTGACCTCGACGACCAGGCGACAGCACAGGCACGTCTGGCAGATGTACTCGGGGATATCTCGAAGAGGTTTCTCCGAAAGGGCGAGCGCGCCGAGAAGCAGGGTCGTGCAATGAAGTCTGGTCCCGCCTCTCCGACCATGGCCGGGGGAGGTGCGAAATGACGCGCGCTGTTTCGCTCGTGCTCATCGCACTGACGCTCGCCGGCTGCAACAGCCCGGTCGGCATCATGTTGGGCTTCGGCCACGTACCAACCAAGCCCGCCGCAACGGTCGACTTTCTCTGCGACTTCGACGCAGGTGGAACATGCACTGCCGACAATCTCCAGGAGGCGCTTGACCGGGTACTGCCGTGTTTGACGGATCGGCCGGGATCTCTCCTGCGCCTCTGGGCGATGGGAAACCAGCTGGGGGATACCACACTCCTCGCCTCCGCAACCGTGCCCTCTCTGACCGGCCGCAAGAACGTGGATCGCACAGCGTGGGCACGCTTCGTAAAGACAACGAGGTCGCTGTTCCTGGGCGCATATGCCGCGACGACAGATGCGCGGCACCGGCATCAATCTCCGATCGCGGAATCGCTCACGCGGGTGGCTTGGGCGGATAGCGCTTCCGAGCGCTACATCCTCGTCCTCACGGACGCGCGTGAGTACAGCGATATCGGCGGTGACCTAGAGTGTGGCGCACTCCCCACGGCGAGCGCGTTCACCCGCCAGTTGCAACGCAATCATGTCCTCGCACCGCAATCGCTCCGCGGTACGACCGTCGCTTTCTGCTTCGTCACGATCGGCTCGATCGACGGGCGCCGGTGCGACTCCACTCTCGAGCGTGCCGACAAGGTGAGGGAACTCTGGATCACGGCACTCGGCGCGGCTGGAGCAACACGCGTTCTCTATTCCACCGCTGTACCGCATCTGCAGGGCCTGGAGGGCCGTCATGCAACTACCGATTGAGAAACAGATTGAACAATCCGCGGAGAACGACGCGATCGCAGGCATTCATCAGGGTGATCTCGCCCGCCAGGCGGCGCTGGGAAAGAAACCCGTGTGGGACACGGATGGCAACCCCGAACATGCCAAGGCCACCGAAATGATGAACCGGGGTCCGCAGCGCGACGATCTCAACGCGCAGCTCGAGGTGGAACATGAACGAATCGGCCAGGTTCAGACTCCGCCCTTGTTTATGGCGCTCACCATCGCGATCGCGGCTGTTGTCGAGTCAACCGGGAGCACGATCATCATGAAGAATTGCGGGTTCGAACCGCCGGTGCTGTTCGGCATCACGCTGGCGGCCGCGGTTTTCGCGCTCGTGAGCCTGACCCGCAAGACGCGTGACTACCGCTCATACCTGGTCATCGCGGCCTTAGTCACCCTGTCGTTCGCGGTCGCGTCGTTGCGCGCGCGAGAGGCCGTCGGTGACGAAGGAGATGGAGGTCCAAGTAGCTGGGCGATGGGGGTCATCGCGCTCGTGATGACCATTGGCCCGGCCCTGTGGGCGGAGCCTGCGTTGCGCGAGCTCGGGATGCTGTTTCCTCACCTGCGCAGGAGGAGGCGCCTCGCCAAGCAGCACGCACAACTTGAGCGCGACATTAAGGCCGCGGAAGCATTCAGTGAGAAACACAAGAAATCCCAGCTCGCGTGGGAAGACACCGACCACCGCCTGAAGGCGAGATATGACATCGCGCACGCGCGCAAGCGTGCCGAGATCGAGTCCACGAACCCAACTCAGTAGGTGCACAACGCGTTTTCAACAATCAATCAAAGGAGGTGTGCGATGACAGTCGTGAATATTTCGGATGTAGACAAGCGGCCAGAATGCGCGGTCTCGATTCTGGGTGCGAACCGCGGAGGCATGGCGAGCCAGAACCATGTCGTGCGCACTGCGCAGCAATCCACTGCATACAGATTTCAGGTTGCCTACACGGATGCGGTCGCCGGTCGCGCGGAAGCGTTGGCCACCCGCGCCCGCACCCAGGGCCTCGCAGCGGTCGGACATGAGGCCGATATTCGCGAGCTTCCGGCCGGGTCTCTCGGCAAGATCATCATCTCTCATCTCGATGACCCTCGGCTCCTCGCGGAGATTCTCGCGAACAATCCTGACGCAGACATTCTTGGATATGTCTTCGCCCGAACCGCCGATGACCGTCTCGCGCTCGTCTGCACCACGGCTGCGGCGGATGAAACTGAGGAGCGCTTCGGCAGCGCACTGCTGCTCATGGCGCTGGATCGTCACTCAGCGGCCGGCGGGTCGGAATTCATCTTCGGTGACCAGTCCACAGCGGCGATCCGCCAGATCGAGCCGCTGTTCCGCACCCTCGTCGGCTTCAATATCACCGATAAGATCGACCGGCTGCTCTCGCGTCGATCGATCGAGCCCGGAACCCATATCTGTCTCGATGGACGCGAGGCCTTGCGAACCGTCGTCCTCGATCATCGCGAACCCGGTTGGGCCAATCCCGCAGTGATCGCCCATGAGCAACTCAGCAATCCAAAGCATCCGATCGCGCGAGGCAAGTCGATGGTCGCCGCCGAAATCGGCCCCGACGCCGAGATCCGCCTGCATGTTCTTCGTCGCCGCGTCACCGATGAGGCAGTCACCGTCGGCGGAGTGGCCGTGATCGACCCGCGCACCGTATCGATGCGAACGCCAGAGGCATGGCAGCAGGCGCAGCGCGAGCGCCAAGCGGCGCTCGCAGTTGCAGCTGCCAACACCATCACCCGTCGTCGTCGTCCCGTGTACGTCACCGACTGAGTAGGGCCGGGCCGGTTCGTGCCGGCCCTTCGTCCTGAGCCCCTGACCCGTTCAGCGGCTCACGAGGAATCTCATGATCATCACCCTCTGCTTCGCCTTGGGCTGCTTTCTCGTAGTGGTCTCGCTGCCACTCGGCTCAGCGGGCGTCTCTGTTAGGCGTGTGGGAGCGTGTCTCATTCTGGGTCCGCTGGTCGCGTCCGTCCTGTGGGGAACGCTGAAGGTCGCGCTACAGGAGGGCGATGTGCGTGTGGGCCTGAGCGCCACCGTTGGCGTGATTGTCTTGAGCTTCGTGGCATATGCGGTTCTGAAGGTGCGGAAGCGCATGTCCTCCTCAGGCGGACAAGGAAAACGTATCGCGACCAAGCGACCGTACATCCACCAGCGCGGGCGCGACGTGATGACGTTCATTAAGGAACAGCTGAATCGCGATGAATAGGCTCATCAAATTTTTCCTCGACTTGGACCAGGCGCGGCATCGTGCCCAAGCCTTGGCCTTCGAACGGCGCCAACAGGCGACAACGGCGGTTCGGCGGTCGATCGAGGATGTCATCCGATCCCTCGATGGTGGGGACACCGTATCCGTCTTCGAGCTTCCGGATCGACAGTCGCTGAAGATCAGCCGTCGATTGTTCCGCAGACACGCGGTACTGCTCGGCAGCACGGGGCACGGGAAATCCGTCTGCGCCATGTCGCTCCTCATCGCAGAGATCGACAGGGCACTCGATACGGCGGTGCTGTCTGGCAAGCCACTCGACATCGAGATCATGGTGATCGACATCAAAGACGATATCTGCACATTCAAACAGCGGATCGCAGCGATCTTTCACCTTGCATCCGTCCCGAAGCGGGAGGTGATGCGATCGGCCTTTCATCTCATCCAGTGGAAGCACAGCGGCATCACGTTGCGTCCGCTTCTCGTCCCGCGCCCCGGCGTATCGATCGAGTACGTGGCAGAGCTGCAGGCCGACATCGTTGTGCAGACGAGCCCGTCGGACTGGTCGGACTCACTCCGTTTCCTGCTGTTCCAAATGCTCCGACTGCTCCTGCAACACGACTTCGCGTTCGATGGCCCAACGGTGATTGCGATCCTCACCGACGAGACGTTTCGCTTGACCCTCACGAACACCCTGCCAGTGGACCTCGCCGAGTTCTTCACGCGGCTCGCGCAGCTGATGGCTCCCCAGACGATCGCGGCCTTCATCCGCCGCGTCCTGATCTTCTGCGCGTACCGCGAGGTCGCGGCGTCGATCTGCATCCCGTGGACGATTGCGCGCGACCTGCAGCTCCCGACGGGCGCGCCGATCGTGCTTGCGGATTGCGGCTCACGGAGTCTGTTGCCCCCGAACGTCGCGCTCGCGGAGGCGAACGCTCTCATCACGGAACTCCTCCTTGCAGCTCGGGCCCGTGATCCGCGCGTGCCGCTCATTGCCTACATCGAGGAGGCGCTCTATCTGCTGACGCTTCTGCCGTCACTGCGTCAGCGCGTGCTAGACGGGCTCCGCCTCCTTCGCTCGAGCGGCACCTCGGTATGGTTCTCCGCTCAGTCATTTGCCAGCTTTCCTGGCGCGGCCGTTTCTGAAATTTTGAACAACATTGGATTTCTCGTGGCGTTCCAGTCGCGTTCAGACGTCGCGGACATGTTGTTTCCACAAATGCTGGTGCAGGCCTCCGAGACGCGCTCCAAAACCGATCGCAGGGACGAGTTCGCGTCACAGCTCGCATCACTGCCACCCCAGGAAGCCGTGCTCTGGGTGAAGCCTGAGCCGGCTATTCGCGTCCGCTCCAGCGACGTTCAAAGTCCGTCCGTGACCACTGGCCTTTCGGGGAGCGCACTCGAGGACATCTTCGATCGGGAGCTCACCCCGAGATCCACCATCTCGCTCGACCGCGCCGAGTCCTTGATGGCGGACTGGCGCGCGGCGCACCTGCCCCAGGCCAAGGGTGGGAAACACCAAGACGCCGCCACGCAAGCCTCGCTCCGGTCGCTCCTGGGGCTGGGGGAGGAGCACCGTTGAGTGACCGTGCCGGCATCCGTCTCCTGACGATCGTGGTGCTCTACGCCCTCGCGTTGCCGGTCTTCGTCGTGAAGGCCTGCCTCGATCTCGTCCGGTCCTGGCGCAAGCTCGAGCCTGTGCGACAGGGCGTCATCGTGTGCCCGTGGTGTTCGCATCCAAACGCAGCAGCCCGGATGGCCACTTGTCCGTGCGGTGCGACGGAGCCGAATACGGTGTTCAGCTGTTCTTTCTGTGGTGCCACGTTCGACGCGATCACCTGCGAAGGCTGCGGCGCCACGATCAAAGTCCTATGACCACATCCACGCACAGCAACTACGTTCTTAGTCTTGAGCAAAAGGAGGATGCCGGCTGCAAAGCTCTCACGGCGCGTTCTGCCGTGTCCCTATTTCTTCATCCCACCTGTATGACGATCACCCGTACCCGCATCATCCCCCAAGTGTCCACCGAGGGCACCACCGACATTCCGTTCGACGCATTCGCCGACATCGAGGCGGTTGTGCAGAACGAGTTCGACGCGAACATCGCTGTTCACAACCACACAGCGGCTGGCAGTTTCCACGGTCGCCCCTTCGTCAACGTCGCCCATTACCTTCTCGAGCTCACCGCAGAGAGGGACGACATCGACGAGATCATTTCGCGGATCGAGCCAATGGTCGAGGACCTCATCGAACGTCATACACGGCAGCTCGCCCTGCCGATCGAGAGCTAACGCATGCTGGCATCCATCCCAACGCTCGAGTTCTCCACCACGGCGCTCTGCTGCCGCGCGCGAACGTCCGATCCCTCCGTGTTCGTCGAGACGAACAGAGAGGTGACTCGAACCAACGGGACCGCACGGCAGCACCGCCGCGGCTGGCGAACGACCCGACGCTTGGCACCCGGCGACGCGGCCCAGCTGTTCCTAACCGCCTCGCTTTATGAAAACACTCATGACCACCCGCAGGACACCCGCGCAGAAGCGGCCGCTCTTCAAGCCGCTTTCACTTGTGCTCCTCAACGACAGTCAGCGTCTGTTGTTTTTTGTTATCGACGTCATCCTGCTCGTCACCTGCGCAGTGACGCTCAATGCCCTCCTGTTTCCGGGTATCGCAGCGATCCTGCTCTCCTAACGTCACGCGGCGTCGGCACTGCCAAGGTGCGCGCTCGTGGGCTCGTGTGCGTTGCCCGAAGTCTGGCAGCGGGATCGGATCGAGGCACTCGATCATCTTCCGCGCCGCCCTCTGGCGGACGGTTGCGCACCGGGTCCCGAGCCGTTGCGCGATCCAACTCTGTTCCCCCTCTCTCCTGGACCAAGGGTCGGTCGTCGCGGTCTCGCACCAACGCCGCTTCCTTCCCCCACGCTCCTATGCCCACCTCCCTCAGACCCACGGTCGCTTTAGACGTTCTTATCCCGCTTTCTAGTAATTTGGGCGTCCCC
>JBAVBF010000590.1:0-5040 GCA_049586115.1 Thermoanaerobaculia bacterium
CGCTCAATCCGCGTCTTCCGCTCGCGCTCAACACCCTCGGCGTCGTCTACGCGCGTCAGGGCGACTATGCGCATGCGGTCGATTCGTGGAATCGCGCCGTCGCCATCGATCCGCGCCAGTACGACGCGCTTTTCAACGCCGGACTGGTCGAAGGCCGCGCGGGACACCTCAACGAAGCGAAGTCCGCGTTGTCGCGATTCGTCGCGACCGCGCCGAAGGATCGGTACGGCGCTGATATCGTCACCGCGCGCCAGGCGTTGCAGTCGTTGCAATAGGAAGGACCGATCACGAACGAAAGTCAGGATGAAATTGGCGTCTCGATCGAAAAGCGTCTGCATTCCATTGCCGCGTTTCTCGGGTTTGCAACGCTGGTCACGGGCGTAGCTGGGATCGTCGGGTGGGTGACGGGACTCGATGCACTCAAAAGCGTGCTGCCCGGTCTTGCGCAGATGAAGGCAAATACGGCGATCGGCCTCATCTGCTGCGGAACGGCTCTTTGGTTTCTCGTGCGCCATCCGGAACGGCGTGCGCTCGCGCGATTTTTCGTTGCGGTTGTGCTGGCGATCGGAACGCTGACGATCGTGGAGTACCTTTCGGGCCACGATTTCGGAATCGATCAATTGCTCTTCACCGATCGGGCCGGCGTCGCCGGCACGTTGTCGCCGGGGCGGATGGCGCCGACAACAGCGATCAACTTTCTGCTGACCGGGCTGGCGCTTCTGCTGCTCGATCTGCCCGGCCGCGGAAACGTACCAGCACTCTTTGCGACGATCGCCGGTTTCGTCGGCATCCAGACGTTCCTCGGGTACGTGTTCGGCGGGAAAGCGCAGTTCGCATTCGAGCGCTACACGCAGATGCCTGTGCACGCAGCGGTGGGGTTCGTTGCGCTTGCGACCGGCATTCTGTTCGCTCGTCCGGATCGAGGAATCATGGCGGTCATCTCAGCCTCCGGCGGTGCCGGACGCATTGCGAGAAATCTGCTTCCCGCCGCCTTCCTTCTTCCGCTTCTGCTCGGCATTCTGGCTAGTTCTGGATATCGCGCCGGGTACCTGGACATCGCATCGGCGTGGGCGCTCTTCGTCGGTGTCAGCATGACGCTCTTCGGCGTCCTGATTTGGTTGAACGCCCGATCGGTGATGGCGTTCGACAGGAAACGCCGCCAGCTCATCGAAACGGTTCCGGCGGTGATCTGGGAGCGCCGCTACGACCAGAACGGCGAACTTGCAAGGTCGTACGTGAGCCCCTATGTCCGTGTGTTGCTGGGTTACACGGAGGAGGAATGGCTGTCGTCCGATGACTTCTGGCAGAGGACAGTCGATGCGAAGGATCTCGACGTCCTTTCCGCGCGGCTTCGCGATGTCGTTACCTCGTCAACATCGATGTTGTGCCGCATGACTTCGAAGGACGGTACGCAGCTGTGGACCGAGGTCAGCACGTCAGGATTTGGTGGAACGGACGGCGACCGTAGTGGCACGAGGACTGTCATGGTCGACGCGACGGCATCGATCAACGCGACGGTCCGCAGAGAGGTCGATGACAAGATTTTTAACGAGTTCAGCACCTTGAACAACGAGATGGCCACGATGCAGCGCACGTTGGTTCAACAACAAGTCGAATTGCGAGCCATGAACGAGGAGAAGAATCACTTCATCGGCATGGCTGCGCACGATCTGCGGAATCCGCTCAGCAGCATCCTCATGTTCAGCGAGGTTCTGCTCCGTCAGGAAACGGGTTGCGATTCCAAACATATCGGGATGATCGAACAGATCAAGTCCGTCAGTCAGAAGATGACAAAGATCGTCAATGATTTCCTCGACGTTTCGAAGATCGAATCAGGCGAACTGTCGCTCACTCTTCAGGACGTCGATCTCAACGCGCTCGTCGCCGAGGTGCTCGAATTGCAGCGGCCAGCCGCTGCGCGAAAGGAGATGCGCCTCGAATTCACGCATGCGGAGCCGCTCGATGTGCGCGGTGATTCCGGAAAGATCGAGCAGGTGGTCACGAATCTCATCACCAACGCGGTCAAGTTTTCACCTCCGGGAAGCACGGTCGACGTCAGAGCCATACGCCGCGATGGCATGGCCAGACTTTCCGTCGCCGACCAGGGGCCAGGCATCGCCGCGGATGAGATTCCCCGATTGTTCCAGCCGTTTCAGCGGGGAAGCGCTGTGGTGACGGGACAGGAGCAGAGCGTCGGACTGGGTCTGGTCATCTGCAAGAAGATTGTGGAAGGGCACGGTGGGCGGATCTGGATCGAAAGCGAAATCGGCAACGGCGCGGCGTTCTACGTGGAGCTGCCGCTTGACGCGACCAGGCTCTCGGCCAGCGTAACCGCGTCGACCGCGCTGGCCGCCGATCCGTCTGCGCCGATCTCGCGCCAGAGTGACGGCTGAAGGAGGAACGGACGGCCACCGGCGAGGATCTTTGTATTGCGCGGTGCGACGGCGCGGAACTGGGGAATGAGCCGCCGGAGGCTCTCCACATGGTCGATCGTAATCGCTGAAATGCCGATGACGTCCGGCTGTTTTTCCTCGATGAAGCGCAGCAGATCTCCGAGCGGAATCGAGGAGCCGAGGTAGTAGCTTTGCCACCCGCGCAACTCGAACAGGTCGCAGACCATGCGGATCCCGACTTCGTGCAGCTCCCCTTCGGCGCACACGCCGACGAACGTTCCCCCCGTTTTCGGAATCTCACAAATTCGCGGATAGAGGAGCGACATCACCACCTGCGTGACGGCCGTGCTGTAGTGCTCCTGGGCGACGCTGATCTCGTTCGTCTCCCAGAGCCGGCCGATCTCGTATTGCGCTTCCTGGAGCAGGTTCGTGTAGATCTGCTCGACCGGATACTCATCTGAGGCTCGCAGCACGAGATCGATCGCGGCTTTGCGGTCTGCATCACGAAGAAAATCGACGTACTGCCGCGAGAGCGCATGCAGTGCGGCGGCAATCGTCAGTTCGTCATCTCCCGGATCGCTGGTCTCGTGCACGTTTGTCTTTCGGGCTAACGTCAATTTCATGCTTTAGACTGTTGCCGTTTGCACGCCGACCTCTCCGAATTCGAGTCCCGCATCGGTTACATCTTTCAAAGCCAGGATTTTCTCAAGCGCGCACTGACTCACAAGTCGTACTCGCATGAAGCGAAGAACGATTCGTTGCGCGACAACGAGACGTTCGAATTCCTCGGCGATTCCGTCCTCGGCTTCGTCATCGGCGATCTGCTCTTCCGCCGTTTCCCCGATCTCGACGAAGGCGCGCTGTCGAAGATGAAAGCGTTCCTGGTCAGCTCGACGAGCCTCGCTGCGAAGGCGCGCGCGTACGGCATGGGCGATGTGCTCTTCCTCGGTGTCGGCGAAGAGAAATCGGGCGGACGGAAGAAGGATTCACTGCTCGCCAATCTCTTCGAAGCGATGCTGGCGGCGGTTTTTCTCGACGGCGGCATCGACGCCGCGCGCAGTCTGATCGAACGCTGCTTCACGCCCGACCTCGAGGCGATCGACTCGCAGGATTTGCTGTTCCAGGACTACAAAACGGCGCTGCAGGAACGGGCGCAGGGGAACGGCCTGCCGCTGCCGGAGTACAGCGTCGTCGGCGAAGTCGGCCCGGATCACGACAAGCGATTCATTGTCGAAGTGAAGGTGGGCAGCCTCGCCACGCGCGGTGAGGGATCGTCGAAAAAAGAGGCGCAGCAGCAGGCGGCCAGGCATGCATTGCGCGATTTCTCGCCGGACGCGTAGCACCATCGCTGTCGCCTTGGTGCTGGTTATCAGCATCGCGGTTGCGCATTCGCAGACTGCTCGAAACGCCGATTTGGCCCGCATCCGCGCCGATATCGCGCGACTTCGTACGCGCCTCGATGATCTTCGAACCCAGACGCGCAGCGCGGAGCACGATCTCGAAGAAGCCGACGTCGAACTGAGTATCCGCACGAATGAACTGCAGCTCGCGGTCGACATGCAATCGCAGCTCGAAGAGCAGCGTCACGAAACGGAATCGCAGATCGCGGCGATCGCTCCGCGGATCGCGCGCGAAAAAGACTTTCTGCGCAAGCGTCTGGCCGCGCTCTATCGCCTCGGCGGACTCAGTTACGTGCGCATGATGCTATCGATCGACGACCGCCGCGATCCGGTGCAGGCCATGTCGATGCTCAGCTTTCTCGTCTCGCGCGACGCGCGCGCCGTCACGCGATTCCAGGCCGAACGCGAGCAACTTCGAGTGCGGACGATTGAGCTTGCCGATCGTGAACAGAAAGTCGCGTCCGCGCGGCGCATCGTGGAGCAACGTCAGCGATCCGTGGCCGCGGCACGCGCGGAAAAAGAACGAACGCTGTTGTCGCTTCGCAATCAAGGCAGCGAGTCGGAACAGAAGCTGGCCGAGCTCGAAGAGAAGGCCAAACGGCTCGAGCATCTTCTCGACGCGCTGTCACGTCAGAATGGAACGGCCGCGGCGGCCACCGACATCCGCAGCGTCCAGGGCGCGCTGGCGTGGCCGGTTCAGGGAAAGATCATCGAGCACTTCGGAAAGCAGCGTAACGCAAAGTTTTCGACCGTCACCTTCAGCAATGGCCTCAAAATCGCCGCCGCGCCGGGCGCCGAGGTGCGGTCGGTTTTCGCGGGAACAGTTCTATTTTCACAGTGGTTCAAGGGGTACGGCAATCTGGTGATTCTCGATCACGGCAATCGCGTTTTCTCCCTTTACGGCAACCTCAAATCGCCCGCCGTCGCCATCGGCGACCGCGTCAACGCTGGACAGGCGCTTGCAGGTGTCGGCGAATCGGAGGATGCGCATTCCGGTTACCTCTACTTCGAAATCCGTCAGGACAATAAGCCTGAAGATCCGCAGACATGGCTGCGGTAACGAGCACGACGACATGAGCAAAAAGAAAATCGCATTCCTCTCCGTTTCCATCGCCCTTCTCCTTTCGCTCCTCGGCGGCGCCCTTTTCGGCCAGGCCACGCAGAAGAACAACGTCTTCCGCTACCTCAGCATCTTCACCGAGGTGTATGACCTGGTGAGCCACAACTACGTGGAGCAGGTGCCGCCC
>JBAVBF010000591.1:0-10447 GCA_049586115.1 Thermoanaerobaculia bacterium
TGGTAGGCCTGATCGAGAGAATTTTTCACGCCGCCGCCGGCGGGAAGCGTATTGCGCATGTTGCTGCGCATCTCGGAGTTCGAGTCATTGCTCCGGAGATCGCTCATCGTGTCCGAGGCGACGTTCGCCATCGACGCAAACGTCGGCGCTCCGAGAAACGCGAAGACAGCCGCGCGGTCGGTGTAGCGTCCCTGTACTTTGTCCGTCGCGAACGACGCGTCCGCGTACGCGACGCGGCGTTCGAACTCGCTCCGGAACTCGTTCGCATCGGTTGCCGGCGTCGGATCGAGCTGCTTCCAGAAGGCATCGACGAACGAGGCCCGTTCGGCGTTCGTCGTAAAGGTCGAATACTCCTTCTTCTGTGCGGGCGTCATGAGATAGCGGACCGGCGTTTCGATCCAATGCTCGTCGGCGGGAAGGGTCCAGCCCGCCGGGAGGGCGAACGCCAGATACGTGGTGCTCCTCGTAGTCGTGCGGCCGCGCGCCTCTTTGCGAGCCTGTTCAAAGAGATCGACCGTCGTTTTCGGGAACGGCGGCGAAGCGATGGCCGCGACCGGCATGAAACCGAGGTACGTGATGAAGGCGTTCTTCGCCTCGTTTTTCTGTCCCAGCGCGGCGAGGTTCGCACCTCGGTAGAACGTGACCACAGGCAGCAGTTTGGCGCGGTCGTTCTCCAGCCCCGGTTTGTTCGTGATCGCATCGAGCTGATCGAAATCCGCGAGCGAACGTTTGTAATCGCCCGCTGCGAACTCTTCCTTCGCTCGCTTGAAGAGATCGGGAAGCGAAAGATCGGCCGCGAAGACATTTCCGGCGACGAGCAGCAACAACGCACAGCAACCGCGCGATGGTTTCATTTGCTCCCTCAGTTCAGTTTCAGCGTCCGGCGCACCGAGTCGGCAGCAACGCCGAGCGTCTGCATTGGCTCCGCATCCTTCTGCATCACCGACGTGCCGTAGCCTTCTTTGGTGATGAAGTCGAAGCGCACCTCGGGGAACGGAACGCCCGCGGGGATGCGGCCCGGCCGGTAGTACCACGACTCGCGCTGACCGATTGCTCCCTGCTGTTGCAGCGAGGCGCCGCCGACGACGTACCGGCCATTACCGCGAAGTTGATTGACCGCGTCATCCTCGTTGCCAAGATCTTTCACGCCGACATAGGTTGGCGGTCCGAGGAACGTGAAGACCGCGCCGCGCTCGGTGAGGCGGCCCGCCAGCTTGGGATTCGAAAAATACGTATCGGCGAACGCCACACGACGATCGAATTCGTCGCGCAGCTCATTCACCTCGGTCGTCGGAGTCGGATCGAGCTGCTTCCAGAATGCTCCGATGAACGAGGCGCGCTCGGGGTCGCTCGTAAACGTCGCGTACTCCTTCTTCTGTGCTGGTGTGAGGAGATAGCGGACGGGTGATTCGATCCAGTGTTCATCGGGCGCCAGCGACCAGTTGGGCGGCGTGATGAACGTCGCAAATGCCGTGCTGACGGTGGTCGATTGCGAGCTCGCTTCCTTGCGCGCCAGTTCGAAAACGTCGACGGTGGCTTTGGGGAACGGCGGCGAGGCGATGGCGGCGTTCGGCACGAAGCCGAAATAGGTCACGAAGGCCGCTTTGGCCTCCGCTTTCCGCCCGAGGGCCGCGAGGTTCGCGCCGCGATAGAAGGTGATGACCGGCAGCAGCTTCGCCCGATCGGTCGCAAATCCCGGCTTGGAGCTGTTGGTGTCGAGCAGCTCGAAGTCGGCCAGCGAACCTTTGTAATCGCCGCTCGCAAATTTGTCTTTGGCCCGTTTGAACAGCTCGGGAAGAGTCGGATCAGAGGCAATGGCATTGCCCGTGATCAGGAGCAACGCCGCAACGATGAGGGTGCGGGTGATTTTCATAGGCTTCAAGAAGCGGTCAGTTCTCCGCGCAAATTCCTTTGCAGTTCGCGTTTTACTTTGTCCACGCCGAACCCGCGGCTGAAAAGATAGTAAAGCTTGGCGAGCGCGGCTTCCGCGGTCATGTCGCGGCCGCTGATGACACCCGCTACGGCGAGCGCTGATCCGGCCAGGTACTCGCCGAGGTCCACGGTTCCTTCGAGACATTGCGTGCAGTCGACGATGACGACACCGCGACTCGTCGCCTCCGTCAGCACGTCGAGAAATGCGCGATCCTGGTCCGGTCCATTGCCGACGCCGTACGCCTCGAGAACCAGTCCCTGCAGCGGCGGACGCAGCACATTGCCGATCAGCTCCGGCGAGATCCCAGGAAAGAGGCGAAGCGCGCTGACGACAGGCGAGGCCAGCTCCTCGACGCGCATCTTCTGCCGCGGGCGCGGCTTGCGCACGAGGTCCCAGTTGATCTCGATGTCGATGCCGACAGTCCCGAGCGGCGGCACGTTCGGCGATGCGAACGCGGCGAATCCGTCCGCGCTGACTTTCACAGCCCGGCATCCGCGCAGCAGTTTTCCGCCGAAGTACAGACAGACCTCGGGGATGTCGTAGTTGGCCGCGATGAGCAGCGAGGTGATGAGATTTTCGCGTCCGTCGTTGCGCACTTCGCAGAGCGGGATCTGCGAGCCGGTGACGATGACCGGCCTCCCGAGGCCGTTCAGCATGAACGGCAGCGCGGACGCGGTGTACGCCATCGTGTCGGTGCCGTGCAGGACGACGAAGCCGTCGTATTTTTCGTAGTGATCGCCGATGTCGCGCGCAATGGCCACCCACTCCCGCGGCGTCATGTTCGAAGAGTCGAGCAGCGGCGCGTACTCGTGCACGTCGAATCGCGGCATCGACGGATGCCTGAGCTCCGGCATCGCCTCCATCTGCTCCTGAAGAAATCCGGACGCCGGCACGTAGCCCGCGCGAGTCCGCTTCATCCCGATCGTGCCGCCCGTGTAGGCGATGTAGACGCGCTTGCGCATGAGCGGCGAATGATAGCCGCGTCTTCGCGGCGGGAACGCTGGCGTCCCGCCGCCGCCGGTGTGCGCGGCTGCAATTTGCATTACGCCAGACGTCCCAGGACGCAGGTGCGGGACGCCTGCGGTCCAGCCGGCGAGGACGCCAGCGCTCCGTGGCGTTGCGTCGGTTCGCGCAAATCTATCGTTTCACCACCACTCCATCCTTCATCACGAACGACACCCGCTCCATGACCTTGATGTCATCGAGCGGGTTGCCGGGGACGGCGACGATGTCGGCCAGTTTTCCGGCGGCGAGAAGACCGCGATCGTCGACGCCGAGGAGTGCTGCCGCGACCGTCGTCGCGGATCGCAACGCCGCCGCGGGCGACATCCCCAAGCCCGTCATCAGCGCGAACTCGCGGCCGTTGAGGCCGTGCGGCGACACCGCGGAATCCGTTCCGAACGCGATCTTCACGCCGATCTTCAGCGCGTTGCGGAACATCTCGCTCCGAGCCGCGATCGCCGCGCGCGCCTTGTTCGCGATCGGCAGCGGGAACGTTTCCAGCCGTCCGCCGATCCATTCGCTGGCCAGCAGCGTCGGTACGAGGTAAATGCCTTTGTCGCGCATCGACGTCAGCGTGTCGGGCTTGAGGAACGACCCATGTTCGATCGAATCGACGCCGGCGATGACTGCCATCTTCGCGGCTGCATCGCCGTGGCAATGCGCGGCAACTTTGCGTCCCCAGTGATGCGACTCCTCGACGATCGCGTTCATCTCGTCCTGAGACAGCTCCGGCGCGTCGACCGGATCGGAGAGCGACAGCACGCCGCCCGAGGGCATGAATTTGATGACGTCCGCGCCGAACTTGATCTGGTAGCGGACGGCGGCGCGGCATTCCGCGGGACCGTTGCAGACGCCGTCGATCGGCCCGAGGGACGGAACGCCTTTCGATGGCGGAATCGGATCGCTGTCGCCGTGGCCGCCTGTTGCGCCGATCGCATGGATGGCCACGAGCATGCGCGGACCGACGGTCCATCCGTTATTGATGCCGTTGCGCAGGCCGACGTCGACGTAATCGCTCGCGCCGAGGTTGCGTACGGTCGTGAAGCCGGCGTCGATCGTTTTGCGCGCGAACGTCGTCGCCAGGATGGCCTGCTCGGCCGGGTGGCGCATCAAGGTCTGAAAGTAATTGAGGTAGAAGTTCTGCTCGTTCTGTTCGGTGAGATGAACGTGGGAATCGATGAGGCCTGGCATTAGAGTCGCGTCGCCGAGGTCGATGACCTGCGCGTCCGCGGGGATCTCGACATTCCCGCCGGCAGCGACGATGCGGTTGCCCTGGACGACGACCGCGCCGTTGCGGATGACAGCGTCCGAGGTGCCGTCGAACAGGCGCGCGGCACGAAGGACGATCGGCTTCGGCATCGCCGCGGGCGCGGCCTGTTGCGCGAACGCTTGCGATGCGGTGAAAAGAAAGGCGGCTGCGATCGATTTCATGGCCGAGTAGATTAGTAGATTCGTGGACGAGTGGATCAGGGATCGACGAATCGGTCATGGGTCAGTTTGAACCGTGAGTTGTAACATCCGTCTCACGCGGCCTCCTCGGTGATGTGCTGATCTGTCGCGAACAGCATGTCCCGCACACTCCAAACCGTCGTAGCGATCCCCGCTGCCATTCCCGGAGTCTTTCCCTTCAGCGTCGAATGCTTGCGGCAGAAGTTGTAATAGAAGAACGTCAACGCGATTGCGGCCTTGTGATACTCGATCCGCTTGCTGTAGGAGTTCGTGAGCCGAGTGTAGCGGCGGTTCAGCATCCTGACCGCGAGGTTGCTGCGCTCCACGTACGACGTGGATGCCAGCTTCATATCCGGCTCGCCCTGCACACGCTTCTTCATCACTCCGAGGCATTCGCCGGGAGAGTAGCGGACGTGCGCAGGCTTGTCCGTGTTGCCCGGAGTTGATGCGTACTCTTTAACCACGGTCGCGTAATCGACGTTGCCAGCGAACGCCAATTCCACGGCCTGCGGGTAGACCGCGTGACCGTCCGTGGAAAGCTGGATGCGTCCGGTAACGCGATCTGCGATGTCCTGAATGAATGGATCACCAGTCGCTGATGAACGATCGCCGATCCGCCAAGTAATCATCAGCTTTGAGGTTGCATCAAGCGCCGTCCAAGTCCACACATCGCCCCAGCCGAAACGATCGCGAACTTCCTGCGGGATGCCAGCGGGGACGTTCTTCTCTTTCGAGTAGCAAAACGACCAAACCTCGTCCGCTTCAACGCGCGTCGTTTCGAGGCCGCGAATCCACTGCCGCTGGAAGGCTTCGCACGCTGCGCCGACTTCGCGAATGAGACGAAGGCCCGTGCCTTTGGCGATTCCAGCGATGCGGCACGCGGCGCGGACTCCCATACCTTCGACGATGCTCCCAAGGAAGGCGACTTTTTTGGCGATCGGCAGGCTGTTCACGTTGTAACAATTTATGCTTGCTTGCGCTGAATATCAAGGCTCAACCCCTTCTCTTTCAGGATTTTCTATCTTCTTTGAGCCTTAGACATCTTGGACGTGTCACGCCCCTTGCAGAATAATTTCGGTTGACCGCGGGTATCTGGGAACCTAGGATGCGTTTCGCATCCTTTCAGTCGGAGGCCCCTCGAATGACAACCAACGCAAGCGTGCTCTACCTGTCAAAGGTGTCGAAAGACGTGGCCACCTCGTTGGACACCTACCGTCGCGTCCGTGGTATTTACGAGCGGACCGAAATAGCGATGGGCCGAGTGCCACGCTACCGCGTTACCAACTCAAGTACGAGCGCGATGGTCGTGGGCGATGTCAAGCAGCGGACGACGTAGGTTCCTCTCCACTTCCGACTGGTTCAACTTCCTCACCGAAGTCCGCACGGGCGCCATTCCAGGGACGATCGATCTCGGCGATCTTCGGCGCGAAGTCTACCGAGACATTGAGAAACTTAGGGGACGTCCGCTATTCGTCTACGCCGTCCGGTTTATCGACAGGGCTGTCGGTCCGATAAGTATCGACCTCGGTGATGTGGATGGCTTTACAGATTTAGTCAATGCAGCCGATCCCGAGGCCAGCTCCGTCGATGTCCTCATACACAGCCCGGGCGGATCTCCGGAGGCTACGGAACGCATCGTTTCTCTCCTTCGAAATCGTTTTAAGGAGACAGTGTGCTTCTTGGTGCCACATAGTGCCTACTCGGCAGCGACGATGTTGGCGCTATCTGGCAACGAAGTCGTTTTGCATCCAAGCGCGACACTCGGGCCGATAGACCCGCAGGTAAACGGGATTCCGGCGCGATCTATACGCCGTGGCTTCGACAAAATCCGGGATTTGTTGAAAGACGAGGGCGCAGAGGCATTGCCAGCATACTTGCCGCTCATTGAGAAACACTCGATTGAGATTCTGGAAATCTGCGAAGACTCGCTGAAGCTGTCGAAAGAGCTTGTTACCGAATGGCTAACGAAGTATATGTTCAGCGGCTCCGCATCGAGCGAGATCATCCGCCATGCTGTCGATTTCTTCTCAGATTACGATGAACATAAAACGCATTCACGACCTTTGATGTTCAATAAGTTGAGCGGCCTTAACTTGAAGATATCGATCGCGGAATCGCCTTTGCGGGAATTGATGCGAGAGGCGTATATCCTGCTGAATGGGTTTTTGACCGTCACGCAATTCGTGAAACTCTTTGAAGACTCGCGGGGGCTATCGTGGGGTCGTCAGTTTCAGCAGACGACCGATACCCAAGTTCCGCCTCAAACACCGATTGAACAGCAACCTATGGCGCTGTATCGCTGATACCGCTTCATTTCTTCTTCTTCCAGCGGTTCGTGGCAGCATTTGCGGCGATCTCCCTGCGCCGCGCCGTGGACATCTTCGCCGCCCGCGCCACGCCGCCGAGCGCGGCCCGTTCGCGCGTCATCCGGTTCGGCATCTTCTCGCCGGTCACCCTTTCGAGGATGGAGCGGGCAGCCGAAAGGGATTCGTCAGTCATCTCTGCAGGAGTCTGTTCGCGGGAAGGCTTTGCCATCGCGGACAATCTAACATCCGATCGCCGCTCCGTCATCCGGCGATGTTACAACTCACGGTTCAAACTGACCCATGACCGACGAATCCACTGATCGCCAGTGTTACGAAGCTCTTCGTAACAAACAGGTGAACAAACGTCCCGGCCCTAACTTTCGATTCACGGCTACGTCTCAACGAGCCATGAAGACAATCCGTCGTCTGTCGTTCGTCGTAGCCGGTCTCTGTCTGTCTGCCGCAATGCACGCGCAGACGCGCGAGCCGGCGGCGACGTTCGACATCAAACGTGCCACCGGTCCGATCACGATCGACGGAAAACTCGATGACGCCGCCTGGAAAGACGCGCTGCGCGTCGATAAGTTTTACGAGACCAACGCCACCGACAATACCGAGCCGAAGGTGAAGAACGTCGCCTGGATCACGTACGACGATCATTTCTTTTACGCGGCGTTCCATTTCGAAGATCCAGATCCGTCGAAGATCCGTGCGCCGTTCGGTGAACGCGACAACGTTCCCAGCTCCACCGACTACGCCGGCGTCATCCTCGATACGCGCAACGACGGCAAGACGGCCATTCTTTTTCTGGCGAACGCGCGCGGCATCCAGTACGACTCGGTGAGCGACGACACCAGCGGCAACGAAGACAGCTCGCCCGATTTTTTCTGGGAGTCGTCCGCGAAGATCACGAAAGATGGTTGGGACCTCGAACTGCGCATCCCGTTCTCGTCGCTCCGCTACAAGAAAGCCGATCCGCAGACCTGGGGCATCCTGCTCTACCGCAATTACCCGCGCGACCGCCGCTACCAGTTTTTCGCGAGCAAGCTGCCGAAGGGCGGCAACTGTTTCATCTGCAACGAGAACAAGATCGTCGGTCTGACCGGCCTTCCGGCTGGTGGCCACATCGTCGCCGCGCCGTATCTGACGGTGAAAGAGCAGGGAAGCCCTCGCGGCGATGTCCTCGGCAATCGGCTGGTCAATGCGCCGGCGAAAGTCGACGGCGGTCTCGATGTGAAGTGGACGCCGAATGCCGACACCGCTATCGACGGCACGCTGAATCCCGACTTCTCGCAAGTCGAATCGGACGTGGCCGCGATCTCCACGAACCAGCGCTTCGCGATTTTCTTCTCCGAGAAGCGGCCGTTCTTCCTCGAAGGCGTCGAGCTGTTCAACACGCCGATCCAGGCGGTCTACACGCGAACGATCACGTCGCCGCGATTCGGTTTGCGGTCGACCGGGAAGTTCGGCGACAACGACTACACCGCGATCATTGCCTCGGACCGAGGCGGCGGGCTGACCATTCTTCCCGGTCCGAACGGCTCCGATTTCGCCGATCAGGATTTCAGCTCCACCGTCGCCATCGGCCGCATCCGCCACAACATGGGCCTGTCGTACATCAGCCTCCTCGGCACGTTCCGCGAGTCGGAGGGAAGCGCGCACAATCGCGTCCTCGGTCCTGATTTTCAGTGGCGGCCGAATGACAAGGACACCGTCACCG
Organism: Thermoanaerobaculia bacterium; assembly: GCA_049586115.1. Taxonomy (GTDB): domain Bacteria; phylum Acidobacteriota; class Thermoanaerobaculia; order Gp7-AA8; family Gp7-AA8; genus JADGNZ01. The sequence continues at coordinate 8,411 of JBAVBF010000591.1, forward strand.
GCCAGCTCCTCTTCAGCAATACGAAGACTCCCGACCGCCCCGACCTGGCTAACGAATGGAATGGCCAGACGCTGAACGGCCACGCCGGCGATGTGTGGTGGTCGCGTTCAACGCGCCACTACGATTGGATCGTCGAGCAGCGCGATTTCAGCGACGGCTTCCGCGCCGACAATGGCTTCGTCCCGCAGGTCGGCTATCGCGAGTCGTTCTTCGAAGGCGGCTACACGATGCGCCCGACCACCGGTTTCGCCAACCGCATCCGGCTGTTTCTCAACGGCGACTACCAGTCCGCGATGAACGGCGACCGCCTCTTCTCCGACCGTTCCGCCGGTATCGGCTTCGACGGAAAATTCGCGTCGAGCACGCGCCTGCGCTTCTCCGTCAACAGCGTCCGCAGCGGCGACAAAGTGCTGACGCGGCGTCAACTCCTCTATGCGATCGTCTTCACGCCGTCGCGCCTGATCCAGAACATCCAGATCAACGGCTCCGGCGGCGAGGATGTTGATTTCTCCAACACACGCCTCGGACGCGGCGTCGCCGCAACCATCAGCGGAATCATCCGCCCGACCGATCACCTCGAGCTGCGCCTGAACCAGAGCCTGAGCTGGCTCAACGTGAAGCCGCTGCCGAACCAGATCGACGCCGTAAACGGCCGCCTCTTTACCGCCCAGGTCGAGCGCCTTCGCCTCACCTACACGTTCAACGCGAAGATGTACGTCCGCGGAGTCGTACAGAACGTCCGCACGAACAGCAATCAGCAGCTCTTCCTCGACGCGATCGACCAGCACAGCGGCAACGTGACGTCATCCTTCCTCTTCGCCTACAAGCTGAACTGGCAAACCGTCCTCTTCCTCGGCATCGGGGACGAAAGGGACGTGGACGTCGCGGATAACAAACTGCAGCCGGCGAGCAGACAGTTATTCATGAAGATGTCGTACGCATTTCAGAGGTGACGCTGCCAAGCACTGTCAAACCCGCCGGGCGGGACGCCCGACGGATGCAGGCGAGGACGCCCGCACTACGTTGGTGCTCCCAAAGGTTGGCGGAGCGTAGTGCAGGCGTCCCGCCTGCGTCCGCTGGGCGTCCTCGCCCAGCGGTGGGTTTCTCGAATTGCGGCAGGGTTGAGAGTGATTACAGCGCGTCATCGATGCGCGCCGCGTTGCTGCCGACGAATGGCCAGTCTTGTAATCCAGCCGCGATCGGATTGCCAAGCACGTAATCAATTGTCCGTTGCAGTTCGTCCGAATCACGAACACACCGATCGTAGCTTTCTGCCTGCCACCGAGTTCCGCTACGGCCAAGCGCTTTGTTGATCTCTTTGCTGGTAAAGCTCTTCAGCGAATGAAGAATGCTGCTTGCATCGAATCCGGCCATGCACGAAAACACGGCATGGACATGATTCGGCATTACGCACCACGCATACAGGTCATATCGCTCGCCATCGAAGTGCCGCAGACTATTCGCGATCGTCGCCGCGCGGTGATCGCGCAGAAGGGATTCGCCATTGTGCTCATCGAGAAATCGTTCGATAGCAGCAGTGAGCGCAGCATCCATTATCTTTTTCTCGGGAATTGTGACCGTGCCGCGTAAGCGACGAACTCGCTCACACTCAGCGTCCCGTTCGGCGCGAAACCCCATGAGCACTTGCGCTGGAATCGCATCGGCCAGGCACCATGTAATGAAGTAGATGGCATGTTCCGCATGCCAGTGCGGTAATCGATTTCTTCTCTTAATATCGAGCCGACCTAGGTCATACTTCCGCATTGAATGAGCATAGTGTCTGTTTCGGCATTTTGCCAAGCAGGTTAAGAAACCCCCGGCGGGCGAGACGCCGCGCTGGATGCAGGCGAGGACGTCCGCACTACGCTTGGTGCACGAAAAAGGCCGCCAGTTACGGCGGCCTTTTGATTATGCCTTGCGATCGGGCGCCGGCGTTGGAACTGGCGGCGGCGGAACCGGCGTCGTAACGTCGGTGGACGGTCCCGATCCCGGCGCGATGGTCATCGTTTCGCCGGGGCTTTGTTCGGGGTAGTACTC
>JBAVBF010000592.1:0-10932 GCA_049586115.1 Thermoanaerobaculia bacterium
ACGGTAAGCAAAGTCCTCCTCCCGATCCTCGGCAAACCGTACGGCGAGGCGCTCGAGTCGCATGAGATTCAGCTCCACTTCGACGTCGACGGGTTTTTCTTCACGTACTACGACAAGCGCTTGCCGCTTGCGCCAGGGTCGTACAGCCAGGTGCTGCGCGAGTGTGTCGAGTCGCTGCCGCGCGAGGGCGTGGCCATCGAGTTGCGGGAGTTGGTCGAGGACGACGCCGGCGTTTCGAACAGCAAGTTTCTGAAAGAAACGCTCTGGCGGATTTACGAACAGGACGAACCGTTCCGCGAGTCGCTTCACGCCGCGGTCCAGCGGATCAACAGCGACGCCGATTCTCTCGACGCGCTGCTCGATGCGCAGTGGTATCGCCTCGCGTATTGGCGCATCGCCAGCGAGAAGATCAATTACCGGCGATTCTTCGACGTCACCGATCTCGTCGGCGTCCGCGTCGAGAATCCTGAAGTATTCGAAGCGCGCAACCGAAGAACGCTCGAACTGATCGCGGAAGGGAAAGTGACCGGCCTCCGCATCGATCACATCGACGGTCTTTACGACCCGATCGGCCACATGCGCAAATTGCAACTGCGGCTGGCGGATGATTCGTCCGATCGTTTCTATGTCGTGCTCGAAAAAATTCTCGAGCATGGCGAGGAACTGCCGCGCGAGTTTCCGGTCAGCGGCACCACCGGCTACGACTTCCTCGACTCCGTCAACGCGCTCTTCGTCGATGCGAACGGACTGCAGCAACTCGATCGGTTCTACCGCAACTTCACTGGCCTGACGGCAACGTTCGACGACATCTGTTACGAGCGCAAGAAGCAGGTCATCCACGAGCTTTTCTCCGGCGAGATGCGCGCGCTCGGCAAGCAACTCGGCGCGGTGGCCATGCCCGACCGCAACGCCCGCGATTTCGCGCCGGTCGATCTGACGGCTGCGTTGACCGAGGTCACGGCGTGCATGCGCGTGTACCGGACGTATGTTCGCGAGGCGTCTGTTGATGACGAGGATGCGCAGTCGATTCGGACCGCGATCGCCGAGGCGCGTCGCCGCGCGGCGAACAGTATCGACGAGCGGTTGTTCATCTTCCTCGAACGCGTTCTCCTCGTCGATCCACCTGCGTACGTCGAATCGGAACGCGAGAACTGGCTGGCCTTCGTCATGCGCTGGCAACAGTTCACCGGACGCGTCATGGCGAAGGGCGTCGAGGACACGGCCTTCTACAACTACAACCGGCTAATCTCGCTGAACGAGGTCGGCGGCAATCCCGGACGGGGCGACTTCGATGGCCTAGCCGAGTTTCATGCGCGCGCCTCGCAGATGCAGCAGCAGTGGCCGCACACGATGAACGCGACCTCGACGCACGATACGAAGCGCAGCGAGGACGTACGCGCACGCATCAACGTGTTCTCCGAAATCGCACCGCAGTGGGAGCGTCAGGTGCGCCGTTGGTCGAAGATGAATGCGCCGCATCGCACAAACGGAATCCCCGACGCGAACACGGAACTCCTCATCTACGAAACGCTCATCGGTATGTGGCCGCTCGACGACGACGATTTGTCGTCCGTGCGCGACCGCCTGAAGCAGTACCTCGAAAAAGCCGCGCGCGAAGCGAAGACGCAGACGAGCTGGATCGCTCCGAATCCGGCGTACGAAGAATCACTCCTCGCCTTCGCCGACGCAATCCTGAGCGAGACTGCATTTTGCGGCGACCTCGTTCGTATCCAGAAACGCATCGCCTTTTACGGCTTCCTCAACGGACTTTCTCAGGTCGTGCTGAAAGCGACCGCGCCCGGGGCACCCGATTTCTATCAAGGAACTGAACTCTGGGATTTCAGCCTCGTCGATCCCGACAACCGCCGTCCCGTCGACTACGCAAGCCGCAGCGCGATGCTGAAGAAGATGAAAGCGGCGTCCGAAAAAAATTCGCTCTCCATCGACACGCTCCTCCGCCGCTGGCACGACAGCCGGATCAAACTGTTCGTGACCTGGAAAGTGCTCGACGCGCGATCGCGTCACGCCGATCTCTTCCGCGATGGAACCTACGAGCCTCTCGATGCCGGTCCAAACATCGTCGCATTCACGCGCCGCCACAAAGACGACGCGGTCGTCATCGCCGTTCCGCGTCTCATCGCCAACCTCGTCAAACCCGGGACGTTTCCCATCGGCGAAGTCTGGCCGGATACCTCAATCCCAATCGCCGGCTCCTGGCGCAATCTCTTCACCGGCGAGAATCTGGCGGGGAATTCGATCCCTCTCCGCTCTCTGTTCCGCCGTTTCCCGGTCGCCGTTCTGGAGAAGGGATAAGCCTCTTTTTATCTGCGTCCATCTGCGGATGAAGGCTTTCTCCGCAGATGTCGCAGATGAACACAGATAGAGACCTCAAATCCGGCCCGACACCTCTCCCAACTCGCGCAGTTCCTCGGCATGCTCCTTTGTCAGCGCGCCGCCGGTGAGGCGCCACGACCAGTTGTCGTGTTCGGCGCCGGGAAGGTTCATGCGCGCTTCGCTGCCGAGGTTGAGGACGTCTTGCACGGGGACGATGGCTGTCTCGGCGACGGACGTGAACGCGGCGCGGATCAGGCTCCAGGCGACGTCGCTCGCGTCGCGCACGCCGAGGTAGGACGCGATCGATTTCTGTTCGTCGGCGGTAGCGTGCTCGTACCAGCCGCGCGCGGTGTCGTTGTCGTGCGTGCCGGTGTAAACGAACGTCTTCGGATCGAAGCAATGCGGCAGATGCGAACTGTTGGGCTCCTCGAATGCGAACTGCAGAATCTTCATGCCCGGGACACCGATAGCCTCGCGCAGCTCGTGCACTTCCTTCGTGATGTGGCCGAGGTCTTCGGCGACGAGCGGCAAGTCGCCGAGCGCGTAGCGAAGCGCGTCAAACAGCGCGCGGCCCGGACCGGGCATCCAGCGGCCATTCATGGCGGTTTGCTCGCTGGCCGGGATCTCCCAATACGCCGCAAAGCCGCGGAAGTGATCGACGCGCACGAGGTCGGCGAAACGAAGCGCGGCGCGAAATCGCGAAACCCACCAGCCGAAATGCGCGTTGCGCAGAACGTCCCATCGATAGAGCGGATTGCCCCATCGCTGGCCCGTGGCGCTGAAGTAGTCGGGCGGGACACCGGATACGACGTCCGGCTCGCCCCGTTCGTCGAGTTGAAAAATCTCACGATTGGCCCAGACGTCGGCGCTGTCGCCGGCGACGTAGATCGGGATGTCGCCCATGATGCGGATGCCGCGCGCGCCGGCGGCTTCGCGGACCGCCGCCCACTGTGTGAAAAAGAGCCACTGGACATATGCCTGGTACCCGATCTCGTCCGCGAGCTCGATCCGCGCATCGGCAAGCGCATCGCGATCGCGCGATGCGACATCCGCCGGCCATGCCGTCCATGATTTGCCGCCGTGCTGCTCCTTCAGCGCCGCGTACAGCGTCCAATCGGGAAGCCAGGCGTTGTCGTGAACGAAGGCGGCAAGCGCTCGGCGTTGTTCGTCCGAGGCATGTTCGGCGAAGTGCGCGAATGATTTCCGCAGCAGGGACTCTTTGTGCGCATACACGCGATCGAATTCGACGAAATCCTCGGCGAACGCCGGAACGTCATCGAGCGCATCGGCAGGCAGCAGTCCGCATTCGACGAGACGCTCCGGCGAGATCAGCAGCGGACTTCCGGCGTACGACGAAAGGCATCCGTACGGCGAGTTCCCGTACCCCGGCGCGTTGAGCGGCAGCACCTGCCAGAGGCGCAGCCCGGCGCTGTGCGCCCAATCGAGAAACGATAGCAACTCGTCTCCGAGGTCGCCGATGCCGAAGCGTCCCGGCAGACTGGTCGGATGGAGGAGGACGCCCGCGGTGCGGGTGGTTTTCTGCTGCTGAACCGAGGTGTGGGTCATATGTGGATTGCTGAAGGTTCAATGTTCAATGCTGAATGTTGAATGTTGAATGAAGCCGCCCGGGTGCCTCCATTCAACATTCAACATTGACCATTCAACATTCAACATTCGCTTTTCACCCTCTCGCCTCCGGGCTGATCGAAAGTTTTTCGCCGAGGGCGTCGAAGTGCTGCAGCCATCGATTCGCGGCCGAGGAGCCGTTGCCGGCCGTCGCAGCAATCACGGGACGGACCGATTTCTTGAGACGGTAGTACTCATTCTGCGGACGGCGCAGATCGACGTCGACGCCGGCATCGCGAACGATCGATACGAGCTTGCCCCAGCTCTCCAGCTTTTCGACGTCTTCGGAGTTGCGCGAAAAATCGCCGGCAGCGCGTTCGATCGCGGCCGTGAGCGACATCAGCGTCGTTTCGTCGAGCGAGACTTTTTCGTCGCGCGACTCGCGCAGGCGCGATTCCAACTCGCCGAACGACACGTCGTCGCCCGCCACCATGCGCCGCAGTTGCGTGTTCACGTCGAACTCGGCGGCCATCCGCAAGACCTTCGGGAGCGGCACGCCGAGCGTTGCGTGGAAGCGCATCAGCGGATCGTAGCGCTCGTGAAGTTGATGGAACGCGCTCTCCGCTTCGCTGAGCGTCGTGTCGCAGAGCAGGTTGAGGATGCGGCGCTGTTCGTCGCGAAAGAGCGCCCGGATCGACAGCAGCGGCTCGTTGAAATACTCGTCGAGCACGCGAATGACCGACGAGATGCCGTTGACGCGCATGTCTTCGCTGAGGTCGCGCTTCATGGCGTCGTAGTGCTCGGGCAGCGCGGCCGGCCGCACGCCGCCGGTCAGCTCCGTCTCGCCGAGGTGAATGACCGTGAATTCGTACGAGGTCTCTTCGCGTGTGATGAGCGAGGTCACGGTAATCGAGCCGATGGCCATGCGCGCGCGACCGGCGCGGAACGATTCGAAATCGTTCTGCCGGACGCGATAGCAGTAGACGCGATCGTCGTGCGCGAAGTTGTCGAAGAGCGATGCGACGGCGTAGTGCGCGGCCACGCGGCGAAGATCGAGCCGCGTCGGCTTCACTTCCAGTTCGTAGATCTGCCGCGCGTCGCCGTGCTGCGGCAGATTGCTCTTCGCCGCGGCGATGCGGCGCAGAAACTCCAGCTCCAGGCTGCGGCCGCCAACTTTTTCTGCGAGCTGAATCACGCGCGCGGCGTAGTGCAGCACCTGCACGGTTTCGATGCCGGAGATGTCGTTGAAGAACCAACCGCAGCTCGTGTACATGAGCATGGCGTTGCGCTGCATTTCCAGCAGCTCGAGGATGGTGACGGTGTCATTTTCGGTGCTGGCGTGCTTCGCCAGAAAACGCGCCAGGCTGTCGTCGGAGCGGTCGAGGACGACGTCGATGTAGTCGTCGCGCGCGTCCCACGGATCGCGAAGCATCGTCGCACCGCGCAATTCAAAGAGGGCGATGCATTCGTCGCGCAGCCAGTCGAGCGCGCCGCGCAACGGCGTGCGCCACTGCTGGTTCCAGCCGTCGCCGCCGCCGGTGCTGCAGCCGCAATCGCGCTCCCATCGTCCGAGGCCGTGACTGCAACTCCAGGCGGTGTTCTCGGCGATCTGCACTTCATGCGTCGGCGGAACGTCGGCGAGAAATTGGCCGTAGTTCGCGACGCGCGAGAGCTTCTGCTCGTTGATGTAGTCGAGCGCATACGCGAGCGCCATGTCGCCGTGGTGATGATGATGACCGTACGTCTCGCCGTCCGTCGCGATGTTGACGAGCTGCGGATGGGTGCGCCCTTCGCCGAACGCGCCGAGGAGTCGATGCGCGAGGTTCTCGCCACGCGCGAGCAGATGCTCGAATGCGACGGCGCGCGAGATGGGACCGTCGTAGAAAAACAGATCGATCGAACGGCCCGACGGCAGGTTGCAGCGATACGGCATGGTCGGATCGATGGCGCCTTTCTGCTCGGTCCAATCGTCCTCGCCGATGGCGCGCCAGCGTTTCGCCTGCTGCGGTTCAAGAATCGTGAATGCAATCCCCTCAGCGGCCAGCGCTTCGAGCGACGCGACGTCGACCGCCGTCTCCGGAAGCCACATCGCCTCCGGCTTCCGCTTGAAACGTTTCTCGAAATCGCGGATGCCCCAGCGAACCTGCGTGCGCTGATCGCGCGCGTTCGCGAGCGGCAGGATCATGTGGTTGTACGCCTGCGCGATCGCCGAGCCGTGTCCGCCAAACCGCTCGCGGCTGATTCGATCCGCGTCAAGAATCGCGGCATACGTCTCCGCCTGCCGCTGCTCCAGCCACGACAGCAGCGTCGGTCCGAAGTTGAAACTGATCGCGGCGTAGTTGTTGACGATCTTGACGATGCGTTCGCGCGCGTCGAGGATGCGCGACGACGCATTCGGGCCATAGCACTCGGCGGTGATGCGCTCGTTCCAGTCGTGATACGGCGCCGCCGAATCCTGCGTCTCCACGGCCTCCAGCCACGGGTTCTCCCGCGGCGGCTGATAGAAATGCCCGTGGATGCAGATGTACCGGATGCGCATCGTGGCGAGAATATCAGCGGCCGAGAAGCTCCAGCACGCCGCGGATCGGGGTGCGAACCCAGTCGGGCCGATTGTTCATCTCGTACGCGATTTCGTAGAGCGCCTTCTCGATAAGATGCGCGTCGAGAAGCACCTGCAGCTCTTCGCGCGATTGCGGCAGATGCGCGGCATTGCCACTTTCGGCGAGGTATGCGCGTAAAAATGCGGCGCTCACCCACCGATACCAGAAGTTCGCTCCGCTCTCGACCGTCGCCGCATCCTCGGCACGAATCACTGAGTGTTGCGATTGTCCGTAAAGCACGGCGTGCGGCGCGTAATGGAAGGAGCGCAGCATCCCGGCGACGTCGCGCAAAGCGCTGCGCTTGATACGGCGTTCGCTCAATGGCCGCGACGGTTCGCCCTCGAAATCGATGATGACGAAGTCGTTGCCGGTGTGCAGCACCTGCCCGAGGTGATAGTCGCCGTGCGTGCGGATGCGCAGACCTGTAATGCGGCCGTCCAGAATGCGCCGTATCCGCTGCTGGATCTCCTCTTCCCGGGCGAGCAATTCGTCGGCGTCCGCGATCCCTTTCCCACGCCTGCGAAGCAATTGGAACGTGCGTACTGCCTGCGATCGAATGTGCTGATACATCGATCGTTGATAATGCGGCGTAATGGCCTCCGGCGCGAACGCAGGAATGTCGTCGCGCGACGCCAGCGAGAGGTGCATCTGCGCGGTCCGGCGCCCGAGGATTTCGGCGTCGGCGAGATACAGGCCGATTGTTTCCTGTGCGATTTCCGGCAACGGCTTTTCGGCGAAGGCGAGCAATGATTCGGAAGGCGTGGCCTTCGCCAGCCGTTCCGCGGCGGACGGATCGCTCAGTACGGAATCGAAGAAACGTCCGAACGTATCGACCGTATAGGTCCAGGCATCGCCGGTATTCGTCACGTAACGCTGCAAAATCGCGAGCGTGGCGGGCTCTGTCGCCGAATCGGTCTCGTATTGAAGGGCGCCCTCAAGACGCGGCGTGCCGGTGAACGACGTCTCCTCATTGAGGAAACGGGTGACTTCCAGGTCCGTGTTGATGCCCGGCTCGAGGCGACGGAAAAGTTTCAGGAAGAATTGGTCGCCGTAAAGGACGGCGGTGTTGCTCTGTTCGGCCTTGAGAACCTGCGCGATGAGGCCAGCGGCCGCGCGCAATTCACGGGGATGCGATGCGCTACCTGCGACAACGCCTTGTTCGCCTTTGAGACTGCGGCGGCGCGCGATCGTGTCGAGCAAGGCCGCGGTGAATTTCGCGTCGGCTACCGGTTCATAGAGCAGGTAGCCGTCGCGCAGACGCGCGATGAGCGTCGGAATCGGCGTCTCCTGCTCCTGCGCACGCCGGGCCTGCAGGATCGCCAGCGGTAGGAGATACGTCTCCGGCTCGCCGTCCGCATAATCGATGCGGAGAAACGCCAGCTGACCGGCGTCGTTCGGCAGAGCAACGGTCTCTGTGACTTGTAATGACGTAACCGTGCGCGCTTTTCCACTGAACCAGCGGCGCGAACGCACATACGCTTCGAGCGCGTGGCCAAGAGCTGTTCGATTGCGGTCGTAGAAAAGTTCCTCGAAATTACCCGCCTTGATCTGCGACACCTCGTCGCTTCTGAGCGTTGCCTCGGCGTTCTGCCGCTCGAGCGTGAACCAATAAAACGCAAATGGTCCGAGGTTTAGAAAGTACGGTTTGTCGCCGATTTCGGGGAAGCGCGTTCCGCCGGAAAGCTCGACCGGCGCCATTCCGGCGAATTGAGCCAGATCGAGCTCGAAACATTGCACCAGCCGCGACAAATTGGCGACGACGAGAATCGTCTCGTCCTGATAGCGGCGGACGAACGCCAGGATCTTGCGATTCTCAGGATGCAGAAACTCCATCGTCCCGCGCCCGAACGCCTGGTAGCGATTCCGCTGGGCGATCAGGCGCTTCATCCACCACAGGAGCGAATACGGGCTGCTCTGCTGCTGGTCGACATTGACCTGCTCGTAGTGATACTCCGGATCGATGATGACCGGCATATATAACTGTTGCGGATTGCTCTTCGAAAATCCTGCGTTGCGGTCAGGACTCCACTGCATCGGCGTGCGGACACCGTTGCGATCGCCGAGATAGATGTTGTCGCCCATGCCGATCTCGTCGCCGTAATAAATGATCGGCGTACCGGGAAACGAGAACAGCAGTCCGTTCATGAGATGAATCCGGCCGCGATGATTCTGCATCAATGGCGCGAGACGGCGGCGGATGCCGAGGTTGATGCGGGCCTGCCGATCGGAGGCGTACGTGCGCCACATGTAATCGCGGTCTTCGTCCGTCACCATCTCCAGCGTCAGCTCGTCGTGGTTGCGTAAGAACATCGCCCACTGACAATTGTCGGGGATGGCCGGGGTCTGGGCCATGATGTCGATGATCGGAAAGCGATCTTCCTGTGCCAGCGCCATGTACATGCGCGGCATGACCGGGAAGTTGAACGCCATGTGGCATTCATCGCCATCTCCAAAATACGGCAGCGAGTCCTCAGGCCATTGATTTGCCTCGGCCAGCAACATCCGGCCCGGATACTTCTGGTCGACGTGCGCGCGTAGAGACTTCAAATACTCATGCGTCTCCGGCAGGTTTTCACAAGTCGTCCCTTCGCGCTCAAAGAGATACGGAATCGCATCGAGACGAAACGCGTCGACGCCCATATCCATCCAGAAATCGAGCGCCTTGATCAGCGCGGCGTGCACCGCCGGATTGTCAAAGTTGAGATCGGGCTGATGCGAGAAGAAGCGGTGCCAGTAATACGCCTTCGCGACCGGATCCCAGGCCCAGTTGGAGGTCTCGTAATCCTTGAAGATGATGCGCGCGTCCTTGTACTTTGTCGGCGTATCGCTCCAGACATAGAAATCGCGCCATGGTGAACCCGGCTTCGCGCGGCGCGACTTCTGAAACCATTCATGCTGGTCGCTGGTGTGATTGATGACCAGCTCCGTGATCACTTTCAATCCGCGGCGATGCGCTTCCTTGAGAAAGACTTTGAAATCAGCGAGCGTCCCGTAGCTGGGATTGACGGCGGTGTAGTTGGCGATGTCATAGCCGTCATCACGCAGCGGCGAGGGATAGAACGGCAGCAGCCAGATGATGTTGATGCCGAGGTCCTGCAGGTAATCGAGCTTGCGCGTCAGCCCCTGAAAATCGCCGATGCCGTCGTTGTTGGAATCGAAGAAGGCGCGGACATGCGTCTGATAAATGATTCCGTCTTTGTACCAGAGGTCGTCCATGATTTTAGTTAGTCACTGTCATCCTGAGCCGCCGAAGCGACGAAGTCGCGGAGGACGGTCGAAGGACCCCCACCCGATAGCCCGGCTGAGCGCCGGTTTCAGCAGGGGGTCCTTCGACCGTCCTTCGGCGCTCCGCAGCTGCGCGGCTACACGCCTCCGGCGGCTCAGGATGACAGTCATAAAAAGTATTCAAAATCCCTCTCACTTCTTACTTTGCGGCGGATTCGAAAAATATGCGCGGGGACGGCATGCGGATTCAGTTGCACGTAGTTCTTCGCGCCATGCCATGTGTAGCGCGCGCCAGAGAGCAGCTCATGCACCTGGAATGGGCGGTTGGCGTCGAGGTGCAAGGCCGCGAGGTCGAGCTCGACGTAGCCGGCCTGCGTGTTGTGCGGATCGACGTTGACGATCGTCAGGACGACGTCCGTGCCGGCCGATTTGCTGTAGCAGAGGATTTCGTCGTTCGTCGTCGGGTGGAAACGCAGCGTTTCGTTCTGCTGCAGCGGCGGATTGTCGCGGCGGATGCGGTTCACGACGGCGATCAGCTCGGAGAGATCGTCGTCGGTCTGCTCCCACTGCTTGACTTCGTATTTCTCGGAATCGAGATACTCCTCGCTACCGGGCTCGCGCGCCGCTCCGATGAAACGTTCGAACGCCGGTCCGTAAATGCCGTAATTCGCGCAGAGCGTGGCCGCCAGCATCAACCGGATCGTGAAGGCCGCGCGTCCACCGTACTGCAGATATTCGGTGAGAATGTCCGGCGTATTCGGCCACGCGTTCGGGCGGAAGAAGTCGCTGATGGGCGGCCTGGTGATTTCTTCGAAGTACTCGGTCAGTTCGTATTTGGTGTTGCGCCAGGCGAAGTAGGTGTACGACTGCGAAAAGCCCGCCTTCGCCAGCCAGTACATGATCTTCGGCCTCGTAAACGCCTCCGCGAGAAAGATCACGTCGGGATGGTGTTTCTTGACGGTGCGGATCACCCAATGCCAGAACGGCAGCGGCTTCGTATGCGGATTGTCGACACGGAAAATGCGGACGCCTTTATCGATCCAGAATCGGAAGACATCGCACAGCTCTTTCCAGAGGTCGGCCCATGCATCCGTCTCGAAGTGAAACGGATAGATGTCCTGATATTTCTTCGGAGGATTTTCCGCGTACTGAATCGTGCCGTCGGGGCGCTTCTGGAACCAATCGTCGTGCTCAGTGACATACGGGT
>JBAVBF010000593.1:0-7855 GCA_049586115.1 Thermoanaerobaculia bacterium
GGCTACGCCGACGCTAATAGTCGTGTCCCCCTTTGTACTTCTCCTTCGCGGAGCTCGGCACGGTCGATAATCGCACCGCGTTTTTCGTCGGGAGCGGTGCTTTCGGGCCGGTGGGCTGCACCTTGCCGGAATACGTCTTCGTGCGCGTCGAAACGCCTTCTTTGATTTCCTGAATCTGGCTCTTGCGGGGCATCGATTCCTCCACGCGCGGAAATTGCGAGTGGCGCGCCATTCCGGCTACGAACAGGTTCTTGCCGCCTTGCGATGGATGGCGAACCTTCTCGTGTCGCACTCCGAGCCGTGTCAGGCTGAATGAGGCCTGATTGCCGATTGCGGCGACACGTTCGATGTTGAAGAGACGAATCAGTCGCATGACGAACGTTGCGCCGATCTCCAACTCTGCCGGCGTCGGCATCCGATTCGTGAGCGGATCTTCGGCGTCGAATGGATGAAACGGAAAGGCGTTCCAGAGTAGCGGCAGCGGATCGATAGCGCGGATCGTTCCCCACACCATCGTCGCACTAGCCTCGGTCGAAACACGCGTGGAGAGATCGGCTTTGCGGTAGCCGCGTTCGCTGCCGAGGACGTGCGAACCGTTCGCGAGCTCGACGCCGCAGAGCATCACCGTCTCGCTGACGAATGGGATGCCGGTCAATCGGCCACCGCGATACGAGACCGCCTCGCCGACGAGGAGCAGCCGCGGTCCGATAGCCTCGAGCTCATCGAGGTACAGCCGCAAATTGCGACGACGGATCGCATTGCCGCGCGCGTCGCCACCGACACGCGCGAATTGATTGCACGCACGCTGCGAAAGCTCGACGCGGGAGAGGTCATCGATGAATCGGTCGAAGCGCCGCGGCACGGCGCGGATGATAACGGCCTACAATCCGCGCCGCATGCCGCTGGTAACCCTGACCACATTTCGCAACGCGCACGACGCGCAACTCGCCAAGGCCGTTCTCGCTGACGAAGGCGTCTCTGCATTCCTCGGCGACGAGAACATCACCTCGATCGCGCCTTACACCTCGCCGATGGGCGTGAAGCTCCAGGTCGCGTCCGAGGATGCCGATCGCGCCGAGTCGATTCTCAACCGCATCGCGGGACTCGACGTGGCCGAACAGGCTACTGCCAGTGCACAACACGCGATCCGTCATCCCGAGCAATGTCCGAAATGCGGCTCGGCGGATGTGCGCCGCACGCGTCGCCTCACTGGTTTTCTGATCTGCGCCGCGCTGCTGATCGCGGTCGGCGTCGCGGTCGAGCAACTCATCATGGCCTTCTACCTGATCATGGCGGTCTGCATCTTCTTTCTCGTCGCGTCGCCGTATCGCTGCGCGGATTGCGGACACCGCTGGTGATCGATGATCCATACGCTCATTCCTGACGAGGTCAACGCGGTCGGTCTCATGCTCTTGGTGTTCGTGGGAGTTTTCCTTCCGATCGTCATCATCAAATCCGCACGCCGCCTCGGCACAGGACCGCTGCCGATTTCACGATCCCGCTTCTACCGCCAGACGATCATTTTTCAACTGTTCCTGGCCGCGATCGTCGCGTGGACGGCGTACACGCACGGCATCCTGGCGATGCCGCTCCCGCAACGGCCGCTCGCCGCGTGGAGCGCGGCGACGCTGATGTACGTGCTGACCGTACTCACCTTGAAGCTGCGATGGGCGAGCCGCAGCGCCGCGTCGAAACAGCGGCTCTACGACATCCTTCCGCACGACAGAAGTGAGATGGTGCCGTACGTCTTCATCTGCATCGTGGCCGGCACTGCCGAGGAGTTCGTCTATCGCGGCGTGATGACAGAGCTCGCGCAGCGGCTGATCGGAATCGCGATCGTCACGATCATCGTGATCTCGATCAGCTTCGCCGCCGCGCACGCGATGCAGGGCTTGCGCAGCATGGCCGGGATCTTCGTGATCGCGCTGGCATGTCACGCGCTGGTGTGGCTCGCGCAGTCATTGATCCCTGTGATGACCGTTCATTTCGCCTACGACCTCACTGCAGGAATGCTAATACCGAGGTGGTGCGTCGCAGGTGTCAGCGCACCGCGCGCCGCCGTATGACGCCGCGCTGCGCGATTTTGTAGACGATCCCTTTGGCGACATCCATCACGTACAGCTCGCCGCCGAGATCCTCGCCGAAGGCGCTGATGCGAAGCGTGGTCGTGAGCAGCGTGCTCGGAGACCAGCTCGGGCCGAATTGCGTCCCCTTGAAGATCGTGCCGGTGCAGTAGTCGCCGTAGAGGTACGCGCCCTGGAGCGACGGGATTTGTGTGCCGCGATATCGATAGCCGCCGCTGATGGAGCAGGCACCGCCTGCATGCGAGTACTCGAGAATCGGGAACGTGACGCCGGGATCGACGCAATTCGACGAGGGGTTGTAGCAGTGCTGCCCTTCCATCTTCCGCCAGCCGTAGTTTTCGCCGCCGATGCTCGTCCGTGGTTGGAAGTCGACCTCCTCGAACGCGTCCTGACCGACGTCGCCGATCCAGAGATCGCCGGTGGCGCGATCGAAACTGAATCGCCACGGATTGCGGACGCCGTACGCCCAGATCTCGCCGCGCGCACCGGGACGCGTCGCGAATGGATTCGACGCGGGGATGGCGTACGGCGAGCCGTGATCGACGTCGATGCGCAGGATTTTGCCGAGGAGCTGGTTGAGGTTCTGCGCGTTGTTGTTCGGATCGCCGCCGGAACCGCCATCACCGGTGCCGATGTAGAGAAAGCCATCGGGTCCGAACTGGAGCTGGCCGCCGTTGTGGTTGGCGAACGTCGGATGAGGAATGGTCAGCAGGATCGTGCCCGACGCAGGATCGGCGCGATCGGGATCGGATGTGACCTTGTAGCGCGCCAGGTTGTTGTCGCCGTTCTGGTTCGTGTAGTAGACGAAAAAGAAGCCGTTGTCGCGATATTGCGGATGGAACGCGACGCTGAGCAGGCCACGCTCGCCGCCGCTGAGCACGATCGAGCGAATGTCGAGGAACGGCGTGGCGCGAAGGCCGAGCGCGTCGTAGATACGGATCGTTCCTGTCTGCTCGGTAATGAAGAGGCGCGTGTCGCCGGCGTGGGTCAGCGCGACCGGCTGATCGAGCCCGGTGGCGATCGGCTGCAGCACGACGTCCTGCGCCGTGGCGGTTACCGCGAGAAACATGAGGATAAGAGAGAAGGTGCGGGACATGCCGCGCGATGATGCAAGCGGTTGGCCGAGTGTTCAGGCCAACGGGCTGACCGCCGCTGCATTTCCGCAACACCTCTCGACCTCGGCATCCATCTTCCCGGCCATCATCAGGAAGAGCATGCGGTAGTCGGCCGCCAGCGAGTAGAACGGGTGCTCGAACGTGGCAGGCTTGTTGTGCTCGACGAAAAAGTGCGCGTACCAGGCGAAGGCATAGCCGACCAGCGGGACGGCGAGGAGAAACCAGAGGTTGACGGCGAAGGCCAGACCGAGCAGGACCACCGCGAGCACGGAACCGACGGCGTGCAGCACGCGCGTGCGTTCACGGGCATGTGCGCGCACGTAGTCCGGCCAGAAGTCGGCGAAGCTGCGAATTTGCATGGACCGCGCGGATTCTCCCACGACTTTCCGTGGCACTTCAATTGCTCGGGCCCGGTACATGCCGAACGACTTCGAACAACTGTTGAAAGACCTCTTTGGCGAGCCGCTCAATCGCCTCACGCAATTCTCATCGGAACAGACGCAACGCATGCAGACGCGGCTGCAGGAATTCGCCCGTGAAGCAGTCAAAGAGGAGCTGACGAAGATCCACACCGAGCTGAACGACCTCCGCGAACGCGTCGCGGAGTTGGAGAAGGAGCGGGTGGATAACGCGGCGGATCTGGTTTAGCGTCGGGACAGATCACGCCGATCGGCTCGCATTTGTCATCCTGAGCCGCCGCAGGACGGCGAAGGATCTCAAGATTCGCATCCTGTGCAAGAAATCACTGGGATTCAACACAGCCTGGGAAGCTTGAGATCCTGCGGCGGCTCAGGATGACAAATTGGGTCCGCCGGCTGCGATTGTTCAACCCGGTCGCCGCGCCTTCAGGTACGCCGCCACCTCATCGACCGGCTTCGTGTTGAAAATCTCTTTCGGCGTCAGGCCGGCTTTGCGGGCCACCCAGGTGCCGCTGATGAGCGCCGCGTATTCGTGGATCGAATGCGCGTCGGGCGTGATGGCGAAACCGACGCCGAGGTCCATGGCGCGGCGGATATGGCGCCAATCGAGGTCGAGGCGGTTCGGATTGCCGTTGATCTCGATCATCACGCCGCGCTCGCCGGCTTTCTCGAAGATGCGCTCGAAGTCGACGCTGTAGCCGTCGCGTGAGAGCAGCTTGCGACCGGTGAGGTGGCCGAGGAACGTGACGTAGGGGTTGTCGAGCGCGCGCAGCATCCGCTCGGTCATCTCGTCTTTCGCCATCTGAAAACGGGAGTGGATCGAGGCGATGACGAAGTCGAATTTCTTGAGCGTCTTCTCGTCGTAGTCGATGGTGCCGTCGGGAAGGATGTCGGCTTCGGTTCCGCGAAAGACGCGCATCGGTGCGACCTCGGGCTCGTTCGCGGCGATCTCTTTGTGCTGAAGCTTGAGCTGCTCGACGCTCAGGCCGCCGGCGTAAAACGCGGCCGGCGAATGGTCGGAGATGCCGACGTATTCGAAGCCGCGGTCGCGCGCGGAAGTGAGCATCTCGTGGACGGTATTCCGGCCGTCGGAGAAGGTGGTGTGGACGTGAAACGTGCCGCGCAGATCGGAGACTTCGATGAGCCGCCGGTGCCGTTTGCGTTTGAGGTCATCTCCATGTTCGCGGCGCTCCGGATCGACGTAGGCGACTCCGGCCTTGTCGAACAGCTCCTTTTCCGTGCGCGCGCGGCCGAGCTTTCCTCCGCCTTCGAGGAACGCCGCGACGAACTCCGGCGTCCCTGTCGTGATGAGCAAAGTCGCGCCAAACGCTTCCGGCCTGGCGAAGTGAAACCAGATGACGATCTCGTTGCGCGCGAATGCCTTCACGGTGTCGTCGTCGATGCGTTCGATCTTTTCGACAAACTTTGAGAGCGCGCGAACGACGGCGTCCTGATCGCGCGTGGCGATGACGATGTTGACGTTGCGGATGATCTCCAGCCGGCGGCGGACGCTGCCGGAAACTTCAGCATCCTCGATCTCCTCGATGGCTGCGAGATGCTCGCGAATCTGTTCGCCGACTTCGACGCCGATCGGCAGCAGAAAGTGCGATTCGCGGCGGCGCGCTTTCTCGATGCCGGAGAGGATGTACTGCTGCGTCTTCGGACCGAACCCCGGCAGCGGCGCGACGCGTCCCTCGCTCGCGGCCGCTTCGAGCTCGTCGAGATTTCCGATCCCGAGTTTCCCGTGCAGGATGCCGATCTTTTTCAGACCAAGTTTCGGAACGCGCAGCAGCTCGAAGATGCCCGGCGGATATTGCGTGCGCAGTTCCGCGAGGTACTTCGATTCGCCGGTGCGGACCAGCTCTTCAATGATCGCGGCCGTGGCTTTACCGATGCCGGGTGTCTTGACCAATTCGCCGCTGGCGATGAGATCGGCCGGCTCGGCGTCGAGCGCGCGAATACTTTGCGCGGCACGCTCGAAAGCCAATGCGCGGAAGCGGTTGTTTTCGCTCAGCTCGAGATAGCTTGAGATGTCGTCGAGCGTGCGTGCGATGTCGAATTTGTTCATGCGGTGGCTATCATGCCGATTATGCAAGCAACTGACCGTTTGATCGTCGCCATCGATCGTTCGTCGCGCGACGAGATCCTCCGTCTCGCCGATGCGCTGCACGGCGCGGCAGGCGTGTTGAAGATCGGCTTGCAGGCGTTCGTCGCGAACGGTCCGTCGATCGTGCGCGAGGTGATCGATCGCGGTGCAAAGGTCTTCCTCGATCTGAAGCTCCACGACATCCCGAACACCGCGAAGAACGCCGTGGCCGAGGCGGCGTCGCTCGGCGCGGCGATGGTGACAGTGCATACGGCCGGCGGCGGCGCAATGCTTCAAGCCTGCGCCATCGATTCCACGCTCGTCCTCGGCGTCACCATCCTGACCAGCCTCGACGACGCGGAACTCCAGCGCATCGGATTCCATGGAACGTCGCTCGACAATGCGGTGCGGTTGGCGAAGCTGGCGCAGCAATCGGGGATGCGCGGTGTCGTCGCATCGCCGCACGAAGTCGCGGCGATTCGCGACGCGTGTGGCAGCGCGATGACGCTCGTAGTTCCGGGCATTCGTCCCGAGGGGAGTGAGGCGGGAGATCAGCGCAGAACGATGACGCCCGCCGCGGCGATTGCGGCGGGCGCGGATTACATCGTGGTCGGGCGGCCGGTCACCGATGCCAGCGAGCCGCGTGCTGCGGCGCTGGCGATCGTTGATTCGTTTCGCTGATCAGACCGCGCGGCGGCGTGCCACGCAGTTCGATCCCGGACCGGGGAAGAAGATGCGCTGGCTGGAAAACTGCCGGCGATTTCCGGCGGCATCCGTTCCGATCGCGCGCAGCACGTGCTCCCCTCGAGTAATCGCGTCGAGGTTTGCGGAGACGCGCCACGTCGATACCGGCGTCGTGGACGGAATGTCGTTGCGCGGCGGCCCGGACAGCGACGCCGATCCGAGCGAGCCGCCGTCGAGCAGCAGTTCCACGTTCGTGATCTTCAGCGTGCCGGTGACCCAGCCGTGGATCTCGGCGCCGCCGCAAACGGTGCCGGCGATCGAATCGAATTCGATCTTGCCGGTCATGAGTCCGCAAGCGCCGTACGTCTGCGTCCCCGTCATTTCACCGACGACATAAACGAGGGAGCCGACCGACAGCGGGTTCCACTTCACCTCGTCGCCCTGCGTGTACGAAACCTGCTCGTACTGGCGCGGGTCGCGCCCTTCGAGCATCGCAGTGGCGTAGTCGAAGACGTCGAACGCGATGGTGCGCGCAGGTTGGAGGGTCTGGTAATCGAGCTCGTCGATCATCGTGATCAGCCGGCCATTGGATTCGTCGAAGACTGCCTGCGGATGAAAAATGATCGGGTTGGCGCGCTCGACCTGCAGATTCGCCGTCGAGTGATACGTGAGCGGATGGAAGAAAGCGTTGCCGTCCGTCGGCGTGATCGTGTAGGTGATGATCGAGGTGTCGTTGCCGACGCCGAGGAGCGTTGAACCGTTGCTGACCAGAAAGGTTCCCGGGACGGCGATGCCGCTCATCAACGTCGGAGAGGCCGGATTAGTGAGGTTCCAGGCGACGGTGCTGCCATTCGCTGCGGCGACCAGGATGCCGAAATTGAAGGCGATGTCGTTGTAGCCGCCGAGCGGGTTAAGGAACGTCGAAAGCGAACCGACACGAACCGGCGTGAGCGGATTGGCGACGTTGTAGATGTCGATCTGGTTGAAGCAGCCCGGAGTCGTAACCGGGTAGACCGCCGAGCATGGGAGGTCGGTGGCGGGGTAAAGCGCGGCCAGCGTCGTGCCGCTGACGGCGAGGCGGTGGTAGCGAAGGCCGGGGGTGCGCGAGACGAGGATCGGTGCCGTGCCGCCGGCGCGAACGCTGCGCAGGTCGTAGATCTCGAGACCCGCTTCGCTGGAGACGTAGAGGAAGCCGGCGTTGAAGGCCACGCCGCCTTTCGTTTCACGAGCGGCCAGTGCGCCGATGAAATCCTCGCGGGCGATCTGCATGTCGCCGAGCTCGGTGACGGTGTAGGTCGTCAGCGTCTGTCCGCGCAGCGCGAAAACCTGCGAGCCGAAGCGGAAAACGCCATGTGGCGATTGGTAGAAAGCCGTCGGTCCGGCGTTGGTCGCGACCAGCGTCAACGGGCATGTAGCCTGGAACTGATCGGCGAGCGCCGTCGAAGCGGAAAGGACGGCGACTGCAAG
>JBAVBF010000594.1:0-2704 GCA_049586115.1 Thermoanaerobaculia bacterium
GTTCTGATACGTGATGAGGTTCTCGATGATGCCGCCGTACGCGGTGAGTCCTGCGCCGAACGCGTGCTGCAGGCCCGTGGTCAATTGATACGACCGGCGCGTCAGCTCTGGCGCGCCTATTCCTCGGAAGGGGCTCTGCGAAACGGTCAGCTGCACGGTGGCCGAGGTGCGCGACGCGAGCAGCCGCGAGACGCCGATCGAGTCCGTGACGACGATCTGCGATTGCAGGTCCATCGGCGTGTTGTGGCCGAGGAAGAGCAGGCCGGCCGAGGCGTTGATGCGCGTGTTGCCGAAGTCGCGCGTGGCCAGCAGTTGCAGGCCGCCATCGATGGAGCCGGAGCCGTCGAGCGTCTGCGCGTTTCCGGTCGGCAGCTCGATGGCCGCCTGCGCAGAGATGGCCAGATTGCGATCCTCGATCGCGGGTAGCTCGTACTTGGCGGAGATGGCGATGTCGCCGAGGTGGCTATGCGCGGGACGCTCGCGAAGATAGGTGTTGCCGGCGGTGCGGATGAAGACCGTCTCGTGATTGCGCTGCACCGCGACGCGCTCGTTGTCGCCGAGGTTGAGCGCGGCGTGGAAATGCTCGATGAAACTGTCGGACGAACCGCCGCCGACGTAGGCGAACGGCACGGAGATGCCGACTTCGAGGTTGTTGCCGAAACCGCGATGCGCGTTGATCGTGGTGCGGTGCGTTTCGCCGTCGACGAGGAAGATCGTAGTGCCCGGATCCATGCGGATGATCCCGAGGGTCTGGTCGCCGGTGCGCCGGTCGGTGTCGCCCTCGAGGTTGTGACTGATCCAGCGTGACTTCGCGAACGTGTTGGAGTCGGCGGTGTGGACGTCGACGAACCAGGCGTCGTGGTCCAGGACGTGCGCGCCTTCCGGCTCGAAAAAAAAGAAGCCGTTGTTGAGCAGGTATTGATCGCGGACGGGGAGTGGGCTGAGCAGCGCATCGTTTTCCTGCGCGAGCGCGGGAAGCGCGATCAACAGCGCTGCAATCAAGCACCTGATCATGATGTCGCCGGAAACTAAACGATGCTGCCGGAGCTGCGGATTTGTCCAGAGGTTTCTTTGCTGGGAACGCGGCGTCTCGCCCGCTGTCATGCGCCACGTGGGGAAAGAGAACGGCGGGCGGGCGCCCGCGCTCCCAGTAAACTCGCGCACATGCTCCGCGTAAGCCGAGGATTCCTCTCCGCGCTTGGCGGGATCGCGATGACGCTGCTCGCGTGGTTTGGATCATGGGCGTGGCCCGGATGGCCGGCCAGCATCGCCATCGATCTCCTCGGGTTCACTGACTTCGCCGAGTTTCCTCGCCTCGCGAAATCGGGAGTCGTCGTCCTGCTCATCATCATTAATGTTGGGACGTGGGCTGCGGTCATTCGCGCGGCGATGCTTCTCGTGCGCAAATCCAGTTCGCCGATTCCTCCGTAAGTTGCGCGGAGGATGAAGTGATGGCGACTGTGATGCTGATGCATTGGCCCGAGGTGACGAAGGAGCAGTACGAGCAGGTGCGGAAGTCGGTGAATTGGGAAGGCGATACGCCCGACGGCGCGAAGTTTCACACGGCGTGGCTCGGGAACGATGGATTCCACGTGCTCGACCTGTGGGATTCGAAGGAGAAGTTCGACACGTTCGTCCAGAACCGCCTCGCGGCCGGAGTGGCAGCGGCAGGCATCAGCAGCCAGCCGAAGGTGGAGTTCGCGGACACGCTTTCCGTCTTCGCGCCGAACGTCTAACGTTCAAAGTCTTTGACGATCGCGTCCCACTCGCCGCGCTCGCGCAGCAAGCGCTCGATCAACTCGCGGAAGGCCGCGTGGCCGCCGCGAGCATCAAGCTTCCATGTTGCTGCCGCGAGCACCTCGGACGCGGCGTCGGACGGCGCGGCGGCGATGCCTGCGCGCAGCATCGGTGCGAGGTCGGGAAGGTCGTCGCCGATGTAGAGGACTTCGTGAAAGCCGGCCCCGAGCGTCGTCAGGATCGCTTCGCACGCGGTCAGTTTGTTGGCCGCGCCCTGGTGCAGATCCGTAATCCCAAGCTCTTTCGCGCGGCGCATCAATGCTGGTGAACTGCGCGACGTCAGCAGCACGATCGTGATCCCGGCGCGTTGCGCGAGCTTTGCGCCGAGGCCGTCGCGAACGTTGAACTCTTTCACCTCGGAGCGGTCGCCGGCGTAGATGATCTTGCCATCCGTCCAGACGCCGTCGACGTCTGAAACGATGATGCGGATGTCGCGCGCGGTTGTCATTCACCGCGAGGATAGCAGCCGTCCCATAGAATCGGCCGCGTGAACGTCCCCGATCAGCGTGCGCAGCGCGCCCGCGTCTTTCATCGCATCCGCCGCGGCAACATCCCCGAACACCGCGCCCGCCGCGGCCGCATTCTCTACCGCACACTGCGCGTTATCAGCGCGGTGGTGCGCCGCCTGCCGCTCAGTTTTGCGCGCGGCGTCGGCATCGTTCTCGGTCACCTCGGCTGGCACATTCTTCGTCACGATCGCCGCCGCGCACTTGCGAATATCGGCGCCGCCTTCCCCGATTGGACGCCGCGCCAACGCCGCACGACGATCCGCAAGATGTTCCATCACCTCGGCATGACGCTGACCGAGGTTCTCTGGCTGCCGAATCTCGACGCGGAGACGTGCGCGCGTACGACGACGTTCGAAGGTCTCGAGAACCTGCGGCCCGGCGAAGGGATGGTCGGGATC
>JBAVBF010000595.1:0-1639 GCA_049586115.1 Thermoanaerobaculia bacterium
AGCCAGGACGGCTTCGACGGTCACATCTTCGTGCGACTCGTGCCAGCAGTCGTAGTCGGTGACGAGGGCCATCGTGGCGTAGCAGATCTCGGCTTCGCGGGCCAGCTTCGCTTCCTGCAGGTTGGTCATGCCGATCACGTCGACGTTCCATGAACGATAGAGGTGCGATTCGGCGCGCGTCGAGAACTGCGGGCCTTCCATGCAGAGGTAGACGCCGCCGTCGTGGACGCGGGCGCCCACTTCGCGCGCGATCTTGCTCATCGTGGACGACGTGGCGGTGCAGATCGGATCGGCGAAGCCGACATGCGCGACGATGCCGTCGCCGAAGAACGTGTCCGGACGATGGCGCGTGCGGTCGATGAATTGATGCGGGAAGACGATATCGGTCGGCGCGTACTCCACTTTCATCGAACCGACGGCGCTGGCGGAGAGGATGGTGTGGACGCCGAGGAGCTTGAAGCCGAAGAGGTTCGCGCGATAGTTCAATTCAGTCGGCGAGAGGCGGTGACCGCGTCCGTGGCGCGAAAGAAAAGCGACGCGCACGCCATCGATTTCGCCGATGACGTAGGCGTCGGAAGGATCGCCGAACGGCGTCTCGATCCTGCGTTCCTCGAGGACCGTCAGCCCTTCCATCTGGTACAGGCCGGAGCCGCCGATGATGCCAATGCTTGCGGTGTCGTTCATTGCGGGGCGCACTTTACACATTTCGGATCGCAATGAGCGTGGCCAGTTCGGCGAGCTTCGTGACAGGCTCGTCGCGGCGTTCGATGACGACGACGTCATCGCGGCCGAGGTTGGCGAGCGCATCGATCTCGTAGCCGCGCATCGATTGGTCGCAGGCACAGTCGTTCTCGGGCGTCACGTAGTTCGCGATGATGCCGCCGAGGCGCATGCCGCGTTGACCGACTTCGCCGATCAACCGCTTGCCTTCGGCGATGACGATGCGTTCGGGACGTGTGACGACGATGACGCGCGTGGTGTCCGATCGCATCGCGGTCTCAAGGGCGTGCAAGGACTTTGACGCGCGAATCAGTTCCTCGCCGAGCGAGCCGGCCGGGATGAGCTCGCGATAGCGGAGGAGGATGCGCATGAACTCGCGGACCCATTCGCCGGCGGTGGCGGGGAGATCAATGAGTCTCAGAAAGTGTCCGGCCGGTGCGGTGTCGACGATGATCGCGGACTGCGAGTCGTCGGCGATGAGATCGGCGAGACGCGTGATGGCGAAGAGCTCGTCGGCGCCGGGCGGAGCGATTTCGACGAGCTTCTTCATCGCGTCCGCGTCGTAGGCGACGGTCATGCCGCCGGGAGTGATGGCGCCGATGGCGCGTTCGATTTCTTCGCCGAGGGTGTCGCGGAAGCGGCGCCACTTGGCGCGCGTGTCGATCGTTTCGACCGTGAGATTTTTCGGCGGCGTTTCGTGTGCGAACACGTCGCGCAGCGAGTGGGCGGGATCGACGGAGATGACGGTGTAGTTTTTGTCGGGATTTCGCGCGGCGAGTTGCAGCGCGATAGATGCCGCGGACGTTGTCTTGCCGACGCCGCCTTTGCCCGCCAGGAAGGTGAGGCGGGCGAGTTGGAGAGTGCTGGACTGCCGGCGAGCCGGCGGTGGTCCAGCCGGCGGGCCGCCGGCGCTACGTTC
>JBAVBF010000596.1:0-1855 GCA_049586115.1 Thermoanaerobaculia bacterium
GCATTATGGCGACGAAAGACAACGACGACATCGACTACACCGCGGAAGGCTCGACGCCTCCGCACGAGAAAAACGATCCGACCGGCGCCGGCTACGACGAAGCGGCGCACAACGGCCCCGGCGCCTACGGCGTTCCCGAAGGCGAAGGCGGCGTGTTCGGTACCAGCGGCGGCGGCAGCTACAGCGGCGGCATGCACGAAGTCGAGCGTCCCGCAATCGAGACCGAGCGCGGCGAAGACGAACGGGACTCGAAGTAGTCGCGTTCGTCCCGAACGTTACCAGCAAGGTGCAGCGCCTGCGATTGATAACCGCGTGACGGCTATCATGCGCCCCCATGAGTCTCGATGACGCCTTCGACCAGGTCGCAGAGTTCCACCGCGCGTTCGGCCACCCAGTAAAAGACCGGCCCGCCTTCCTGCCGAGTCCGCGCAGCGATGCGCGCGTGGCGTGGATGCGTGAAGAAGTCGACGAATTCGTCGAGTCCGCGAACGTCGTCGACCAGGCCGACGCCATGATCGACCTGATCTACTTCGCACTCGGCACGCTCGTGGAGATGGGCGTCCGTCCCGCGCCGCTCTTCGACATCGTGCATAACGCCAACATGCAGAAGCTCTGGCCCGACGGCGCGCCGCGCATTCGCGAGGACGGCAAGACCATCAAGCCGCCGACGTGGCGCGATCCCGCCGAAGCGTTGAAGGCGGAAATCGCGCGTCAATCAGCCGACGAGCGCGGATAGCACCGCATCGTGCAACAGTCCATTCGTCGATAGCCCGCTGCCGCCGTCGGCGCGCGCTTCCCCGTCGAGATTCGTGAAGCGACCGCCCGCTTCCTCGACGATGACTTTCACCGCTGCCATGTCCCAATGCGCGACTTCCGGCTCGACCGCGATCTCCGCCGCCCCCTCGGCCACGAGCATGTGCGACCAGAAGTCGCCAAAGCCGCGCGTGCGTCCGCAGCGGCGCACGAGATCGAGAAACCGCCGCCCGATTCCGAAGCGCTCGAAGCCGGTGACGTCGTCGTAGCAAAGTTGGGCGTCGTTGATCTCGCCGATCGTCGAAACGCGAATCGCCTTCCCATTGCAGAACGCGCCTTCGCCGCGCGCTGCCCACCATCGCCGTCCCATCGCCGGCGCGGACACGACGCCTGCGAGTCCATCGAGCGCGATGAGCGTGGCAAAAACCGGAATGCCGCGAACATAGTTCTTGGTCCCGTCGATCGGGTCGATGATCCAGCGACGCGTGGCATCGCCGTGAGAACCGAATTCTTCGCCGAGGATGCCGTCGCTCAGCCGCTCGCGTTCGAGACGCTCGCGGATCATCCGCTCCACGGCTTCATCCGCCTCGGAAACCGGACTCCGATCGCTCTTCGTCCGCACCGACAGCGTCGCGGACTGGAAGTGGCGCATGGTGATCGCGTCCGCATCGTCGGCGAGAGCGAGAGCAAGGCGAAGATCGTCGTTCACGGCTCGCCAGCGTAATTGAAACGGTCGCCCTCCGCATCCGTCTGAAGGAACATGCATACGCTCGCCTTCATCCTCCTCGCCGCCGTCGCACCGCAGCAGGGATTCGACGAGTTGCGCGCCATGTGCGCCCGCGACGCCGGCCGCATGTGGGGCATCAGCATCTGCGGGCCGGCGATGATCGTCGACCGCCAGACGCGCGCCGTCATCGCCAATCAGCCCGCGCCGGCCGTGCTGCCGAAGGAGATCGGGATCGCCAACATGGCCGTCGATTGGAATGGCGCGCGATGGACGATGATCATGGGACCGCTGCCCGACGATCCGTTTGCGAGACGGACGCTGCTGGCGCACGAATCGTTTCATCGCGTGCAGGCAAGGCTTGGATTTCCGGCTACC
>JBAVBF010000597.1:0-4813 GCA_049586115.1 Thermoanaerobaculia bacterium
CAGCTCCGGCGGCTCAGGATGACAGTGGCTCGATATACTCCGCCGCCATGCCCATTCCGCTTCTCGATTTGAAACAGCAGTACGCAACGATTCGCGACGAAGTGCTTCGCGTGACGAACGAGGTTTATGAGTCGCAGTACTTCATTCTCGGGCCGCGCGTCGACGCGTTCGAGCGCGACCTCGCCGCGTATTGCCAGAGCAGGTACGCCGTCGGACTTTCATCCGGTACCGATGCGCTGCTGATCGCGCTGATGGTTCTCGGCGTCGGACCCGGCGACGAGGTCATCGTCCCGGCGTATTCGTTCTTCGCCACTGCCGGCGTGGTCGACCGCCTCGGCGCGACGCCGGTGTTCGTCGACATCGATCTGGCCGACTACAACCTCGATCCGAAGCAGATCGAGTCGCGCATCACCTCGTGCACGAAGGCGATCATGCCGGTGCATCTCTACGGCCAGTGCGCGGCGATGGATGAGATCAACCGCATCGCCGCGAAACACAATCTCGCAGTCGTCGAGGATGCCGCGCAGGCGGTCGGCGCGGAGTACGACGGGCGGCGCGCCGGTGTGCTCGGCACGATCGGCGCGTTTTCGTTTTTCCCCTCCAAGAACCTCGGCGCGTTCGGCGATGCCGGCGCGGTGACGTGCGAGGACGACGAGACGTACGAGAAACTCATCGACTTCCGCGTGCACGGA
Organism: Thermoanaerobaculia bacterium; assembly: GCA_049586115.1. Lineage (GTDB taxonomy): Bacteria > Acidobacteriota > Thermoanaerobaculia > Gp7-AA8 > Gp7-AA8 > JADGNZ01. Next base: position 693 of record JBAVBF010000597.1, read on the forward strand.
ATGCGGCCGAAGTACTACCACCGCTACGTCGGCGGCAACTTCCGCATCGACGCGCTGCAGGCGGCGATTCTTCACATCAAGCTGCCGTATCTCGATGGCTGGTCCGAGGGACGGCGGCGCAACGCGGCGATTTATGGCGAGCTTTTCGCCGACGCGAACCTCGGCGATCGCATCGTGTTGCCGCGCGAGTTGCCGAAACGGCGGCACATTTACAACCAGTACATCGTTCGCTTCGCCGATAACGCGACGCGTGACCGCGTTCTCAATCATCTGAAGAGCGCCGGCATCGGATGCGAGGTTTACTATCCGCTGACGCTGCCGCAGCAGGAGTGCTTCACGGACGTTCCGTCGGCGAGCGAGCATTTTCCGCACTCCGACACCGCCGCCGCGACGACGCTGGCCATCCCGATTTTTCCGGAGCTGACGAAGGATCAGATTGCCGAGGTGGTGCGGGAGATCGGGAAGGGATTAGCTTTTAGCTCTTAGCTGTGAGCTCTTAGGATGATGTGACGTTGCATCCCGACACCCGACACCCGACACCCGACACCCGACCTCCAGAGCTAACAGCTACGAGCTAAGAGCTAAATGATCCCCCTCCGCCACACGCTTGCGCCGCGTACGACTCCCATCGTCAATCGCGCGCTGGTCATTGCGAACGGCATCGTGTTTCTGACGCAGATCTTCCTCGGTGAGCGGACCGAGAACGTCATCAATCTCTTCGGATTCATCCCTGCGCGGCTGACGAATCCTGCCGCGTACGGCTACTCGATGCTGGAAGTCAGCGTCACGCTGGTCACGTCGCTCTTTCTGCACGGCGGCTTCGTGCATCTCATCGGCAACATGATTTATCTCTGGGTGTTCGGCGGCGCGGTCGAGGACGCGCTTGGTCACGTGCGCTACGCAATTTTCTTCGTCGTCTGCGGCGCGATCGGAAGCCTTACTCACACGCTGCTTTTTCCGCATTCCACCGTACCTTCGATCGGCGCCTCGGGCAGCATCGCCGGAATCCTCGGCGCGTTCCTGGTGCTGCGGCCGAAGGCGCGCATCGTCACGCTGCTGCCGCTGGTCGTCTACTGGGCCATGATCGAATTGCGCGCCGTCATCTTTCTGCCGATCTGGTTCGCGATGCAGTTCTTTAACGGCTTCCTCTCGATTGCGGCCGCGCATCGGACGCAGGAAGTGGCCGGCATCGCGTGGTGGGCGCACGTTGGCGGGTTCCTTTTCGGCGCGGTCATTGGCGCCATCGCACGCCAAGGAAAGCGCGAACGTGTGACACCATATGCGGCCGAAACGGAGGACGTTTGAACAAGGGAATCATTCTGGCTGGCGGCTCGGGAACGCGGCTGTATCCGATGACGTCGGCGATGTCGAAGCAACTGCTGCCGGTTTACGACAAACCGATGATTTATTACCCGCTGACGACGTTGATGCTGGCCGGGATCACTGAGTTTCTGATCATCACCACGCCCGAGGATCAAGCCAGTTTTCAGAAGCTGCTCGGCAGCGGATCGCAATGGGGGATCAGGATCAACTACGCCGCGCAACCGCATCCGGGCGGACTGGCGCAGGCCTTTCTGATCGGACGCGATTTTGTAGCAGGCGAGCCGAGTTGTCTCATCCTCGGCGACAACATTTTCTATGGACATGGTCTGCCGGATTCGCTTCGCCGCGCCGCGGCGGGGGAGAGCGGCGCGACCGTTTTCGCGTACCGCGTTCCCGATCCGGAGCGTTACGGCGTCGCCGAATTCGACGAGCGCGGCCGGGCCATCAGCATCGAAGAGAAGCCGGAGAAACCGCGCTCCAACTTCGCCGTCACGGGACTCTATTTTTACGACGAGCGAGTCTGCGATTTCGCGGCGAACCTCAAGCCGTCGCCGCGCGGCGAGCTGGAGATCACCGACCTCAATCGCGTCTATCTGCAGATCGGCGAATTGCGCGTCGAGCAACTCGGGCGCGGGTTTGCGTGGTTCGACACCGGGACGCAGGAGTCGCTGCTGCAGGCGGCCAACTACGTCGAGACCATCGAGTTGCGGCAAGGGCTGAAGATTGCGTGCCCCGAGGAGGTCGCGTACTACCTCGGGTTGATCGATGCGCAGCAGTTGCGCGATCTGGCCACGCACCTGGCGCGCAGCACATACGGCAAGTACCTGCTCGATCTGCTCGACGAACAGACCCAGCGCGCCTCGCGGGCGGCGACGGCGCCATGACCAGGCACGTCGTCGTCACCGGCGGCGCGGGGTTCATCGGCTCCAATATCGCCGATGCGTATCTCGCCCGCGGCTGGCGCGTGACGATCATCGACAACCTCTCCACCGGCAAGCGGCGCAACGTCGATCCGCGTGCGGAGTTGCATGAGATCGATATCCGCGACGCTGCTGCCGCCGATCTCATTCGCGAGCTGAAGCCGGACGTGATCAATCACCACGCCGCGCAGATGGACGTTCGCAAGTCGGTCGACGATCCTGCTGCTGATGCCGACGTGAATGTCATCGGCACGCTGCGGCTCCTCGAAGCGGCGGTGGACGCCGCGGTGAAGCGCGTCATCTTCGCTTCGACCGGCGGCGCGATTTATGGCGAGCCGCTGGAAGTGCCGCAGACGGAGTCGCATCCGTTGAATCCGCTCTCGCCGTACGGCTGCGCGAAGCTGGCGGTCGAGCGCTACCTCAATTACTACCGCGTCGTGCGCGGACTTTCGTCGGTCGCGCTGCGCTACGCGAATGCCTACGGTCCGCGGCAGAACGCGCATGGCGAGGCGGGAGTCGTGGCGATTTTCGCGGCGAAGCTGCTCGACAAACAGCAGGCCACGATCAACGGCAGCGGCGAACAGACGCGCGACTTCGTCTACGTCGACGACGTCGTGGCCGCGAACCTCGCCGCCTCGGACGCCGAATGGCAGGGCGAGTACAACGTTGGAACCGGCGTCGAGACGACGGTCAACGAGTTGTATGACTCGCTCGCATCGATTGCCGGCGTTGACACGCCCGCCGTGCATGCTCCCGCCAAGGAAGGCGAGCAACTGCGCAGCGTCCTCGATGGAAGCCGGCTGCGCACGCTCGCGAATCTCCCCGAACGCAAACCGTTCTCGCACGGTTTGAAAGAGACCTTCGAATGGTTCGCCGCGGAGCGCGCGCGATGATCATTACGCGCAGCCCGTTGCGCATCAGCCTCGGCGGCGGCGGGACCGACCTGCCGTCGTACTACGAAAAATTCGGCGGCTTTCTGATCGCCGCGGCGATCGATCGCTACGTCTACGTCACCATCAATCGTCCGTTCGGCGCCGGAATCCGGCTCAAATATTCGGATATCGAAAACGTCGACACCGTCGATGAAGTGCGGCATCCCATTCTTCGCGAAGCGCTGCGGATGATGAATCTCCGCACGCCGCAGATCGAGATCACCACGCTCGCCGAAATCCCCTCGGGCACAGGACTCGGATCGTCCGGCAGTTTCACCACCGCGCTGGTCAAAGCGTTGTACGCGCATCGCCGCCGTCTGCTGCATTCGAGCGAGGTGGCGCGGCTGGCGTGCGAGATCGAAATCGAGCGGTTGCACGAGCCGGTGGGAAAGCAGGATCAGTACATCGCCGCGTACGGCGGCGTGACCTGCTTCGATTTCAACCCCGATGGTTCCGTCTCCGCGCGGCCGCTGACGCTGGCGATGGATACGATGTTCGAGCTGGAAGACAACCTCCTCCTTTTCTTCACCGGATTCTCGCGAAGCGCGGGCAGTCTGTTGAAGGATCAGAAGGCGCGCTCGGAAGCTGACGACGCGGAGATGATCGAAAACCTCCACTACGTCAAAGACCTCGGATACCGCAGTCAGACCGCGCTGGAAGCGGGTCGCTGCGCGGAATTCGGCGAGTTGATGCACGAGCATTGGGAACACAAGAAGCGTCGCTCGCACGGCATGAGCAATCCGAAGATCGACGAGTGGTACGAGCTCGGACGGCGCAACGGCGCGATCGGCGGCAAGCTGGTCGGCGCGGGCGGCGGCGGCTTCCTGCTCTTCTACGCCGAGGATCGCAAATCGCTGCGGCGCGCGATGACCGATGCAGGGCTGGAGGAAGTGCGGTTCCGGTTCGATTTTGAGGGAACGAAGGTGTTGATGTCGTAGTGTAGGCG
>JBAVBF010000598.1:0-2380 GCA_049586115.1 Thermoanaerobaculia bacterium
CCCCAGCCCGTATTAGGTCCGAGTTTCAACTTGGAGGTCATCATGGATGGTGCATTGATTCTGATTCCAATCGTCTGCTCGCTCGGATTCTTCACGATGGTCGTACTCGTCGTTTGGGCCGGTGCGAATGCGAAAAACCGCCGCGCGGCATTGCAGGCCGATGTGCAGTCGCGGCTCATCGAGAAATTCAGCAACGCGCCGGAGTTCGTCGACTTTCTCAACTCCGACACCGGCAAACAGTTCCTGACCGGCATCGACAAGATGCCGCAGCTCATGGCCCGCGACCGCATCGTCGGCGGCGTCTCGCGCGGCGTGATCATGATGCTGCTCGGGCTCGCGTTCATCGGCATCTGGATCGCGGACAGCAACATCGGCTTCATGTATCCCGGCTTCATCCTCATGGGACTCGGCATCGGCTTCTTCATCTCGACGCTCATCTCTCTGAAGATGTCGCAGCGGTTCGGTCTGATCGGCAACGATGCTCCGAGCCCGCGCGAAGTGATCCGGCGCACGAGTGAAAGCTAGAGACGTGAGGACACCGTGCAACTGGAAGGTACCCTGATGAGTGCGATGCCGTTTGGTGCCGCCGTGAGAACGGCGGCGCCGCGGCGGCCCGAGAGACCGATGGATGAGCCAACATTCGAGGCGTTTTACCGGAAGACGGCCGGAGGTATCTGGTCGTACATCTATCGGATGACCGGCAATGCCTCGATGGCCGACGACCTGCTGCAGAAGACGTTCTTCCGTTTCCTGCGCAGCAATCCGGCCATCGCCGACGAGGATCATCTTCGCCGCTACGTCTACAAGACGGCGACGAATCTTGTCTTCGATCACTTCCGCGAAACGAAGCGCGACCGCGACCGTCCGTACGATTGGATGCCGACGGAAGCGCGGCCGGACCGCGGCGATCTTCGCCACGACATGTCGCGCGTCTTCGCCGAGTTGAAGCCGCAGGAACGCGCGCTGCTGTGGCTGGCGCATGTGGAAGGAAACTCGCACGAGGAGATCGCCGAGGCGATCGGCGTGAAGGCGAAGAGCGTCAAAGTGATGCTCTTCCGCGCCCGCAAACGGCTCGGCGAGATGCTGACGAAGAAAGGTCTGGCCCCGGAGGTGACGCGATGAATGCTGATTGTCCCTTCGAGCCGAACGTCATCGATGCGGCCACGAACGATGCGTGGAGTCCGTCGCTGCGCGCGCACATTGCGTCGTGCGAATCGTGTGCGGCGGCTGCCGAGGTCGCGCCGTGGATGGGAGCGTTCGCCGGCATCAACGAGCGCGAGCACATCCTCCCCGATCCCGCGGTGTTGTGGCTGAAAGCGCGCCTCCTGCAATCGAATGCCGCGGTCGAACGTGCAGCGCTCCCGATCACGCGCCTGCAGATCGCCGCCTACCTGATCATCGCCGCCTGCTGGGCCGCGCTGCTGACGTGGAAGTCCGCCGCCCTCCAGGTCTGGATCAACCACTTTTCCCCCAGCCACGTTATCCTCGGCGCCACCGGCGCGGACGCAACCGCGTCACTATCGCTGACGGTACTCTTCGCCGTGATCGTGTTGTCGTCCGCGACGGTTGGCGTTGCGATGCACACGATTCTGGCGGAGGAGTAGGCAAGGACTTCGACCAAACAAAAACGCCGCCGGAATCGGCGGCGTTTTTCGTTGATCGCGGTTTGTGTTTAGCCTGCTCTGCGTTTGCGCTGCTGCGGCGGAACGTCCTGCTTCGTCTCGACGCGGGTCGGGCGGTTGGCGGGGCCGGCGAGGTCGTGTTTGCGGCCGGTCATGTTGTTCCAGGCGATGGCGACGGCAGGGACGATCGTGACGGTCGAATACGTGCCGGCCAGGACGCCGATGAGAAGGATCCAGGCGAACTCGTGGATTACCTTGCCACCGAAGAGAATCAGAGCCACGAGGACGATGACCACGGAGCCTGAGGTCAGGATCGTCCGCGACAGCGTCTGGTTCATGGCCAGGTTGAGCTGCTCTTCGAGCGACATGCGCGACTTGAGCTTGCGCCGGTTCTCGCGGACGCGGTCGTACATGACCACCGTGTCGTTGATCGAGAAACCGACGATGAGCAGCAGCGCGGCCACGATGTTCAGCGAGAACTCGCCGTTGATCATCATCAGGAAGGCCAGCGACATCAGCACGTCATGGACGATGCAGACGATGGCCGAGGCGCCGAACATCAAGTCGAAACGGATCCAGAGATAGAGACCCATGGCCAGCGTGGAGAGCACGACGGCCAGGATGGCTTTTTGCTGCAGATCGTGGCCGACCTGCGGGCCGACTGTTTCCTGATCGAGCACGTTGAACGCGCCGAGGAAGCACTTGTCGTTGAGAAAGGCGGCGATGCGGGTCGTCACGCCCGGCGCAGAAGTCACCTG
>JBAVBF010000599.1:0-5529 GCA_049586115.1 Thermoanaerobaculia bacterium
GCCGCATCGTGCTTCGGGATCGCCGCGCGCGACATGCACGGCATCGCGGCGTCTCTGCCTGGACTCGGATGGGTTGCGAACGCGGTCATCGACACGGCATTCGATCCGGACAACGACGCGAATCTGCGCCGGCTCATGTCGGTCCCCGACACGCACCTCGGCATCGGCATTCCGGCAGGGACCGCGCTTGCGATTCGCGCTGATGGATCGACTGAAATCATCGGCGGCGGCAACGTCGCGGCGTTTCGGAAGCCGCAGGCCCGCTAGTTGCACCGACGAGCCTGTTTCGGAGGTCGATCATTACTACGCTCGAAACGCAAAGCACAGCCGGCCAGGTCCTCACCATCGAGGAGTTGACGCGCCTCTTCAGCGTCCTCTCGCATGACCTGAAGTCGCCGATTTTCTCGATCGACGGTTTCAGCGATCTTCTCCTCGGCGACTACACCGACAAGCTGGACGAGGAAGGGCAGGACTTTCTCCGCCGCATCCGCTCCAGCGCGCATCAGATGAAGAAAGTGCTCGACGAAATGTCGCACCTCGTCAAGCTGCTTGCGCGCCCCAACATGCCGCGTCCCACGCCGCTGCGCGAGATCGTCGAAGAGGTCATCCTCAAGTGCAATTACCAGATCGAGGAAGGCGGCGTGAGAATCGACATCCCCGACGATCTCCCCACCGTCAATGTCGATCCTGAAAAAATGCGCGAAGCGATCGGCGCGCTCTTCGCCAACGCGCTCTTTTTCAACGACCGGCCCAAAGGCGAGCGCACCATCGCCTTCGATTGCAACGTCGATCCGGATGGCTACCGGCTCTGCGTGCGCGACAACGGCATCGGCATCGATCCTCGCTACACGAATCAGATTTTCGACCTCGGCCTGAAGCTCGACAAGTCGCGCGGCGGCGGTCCGGGCTACGGGCTCTATCTCGCCAAACGGATCGTGGAGAGCCACGGTGGATCGATCAGCATCGACTCGGTGCCCGACCACGGCAGCACGGTCTGCCTGACCGTGCCGCGGTAACTACTTCGCGGCGGGTGTCAGCGCCGCGGTCTCCTCGATCACCGGCGCCTTCGGGCCGTCGATCCCGTCCTGCGGCAGCGGTTCCTCGCCGGGAAGGCCGATGACGCGGATGTTCACGAAGCGGTCCTCCGCGATGTCGACGCCGAGGAAGTGGGCCGCGGCCTGGGAGAGATCGATCGCGAACTTGTTCACGTATGGACCGCGGTCGTTCACGCGCAGACGTAACTTGCGGCCGGTCGCGCGTGCCGTCACCTCGATCCAGGAGCCGAGAGGGAGCGTGAGGTGCGCGGCGGACATCTGCTTGTTGTGGTAGCGCTCGCCGTTCGCCGTGAGCGTGCCGTCGAGCGACGTCGAGTAATAGCTGGCCAAGCCAGACAGGCGATGGCGCATCGCAAATGACGCGTATTTGAGGATGCGCAGTTTCAGCGGATTGGACTCCGGCTGCGCGGCCGGAGCGGGCGGAGGAAGGTCAGGGCCGAACCGATACGCCTGCATCGTCGCGTCGTCCAGCTTGAACGTGTCTTCGCAGAGGAACGACTGCGCGCGCGCCGGTTGCGCCAGCGCTAAAGCGCCGGCCGCGGCCACAGCCAACATCAAGTTCTTCGAGAGGTTACGCATACAAACGACGCGGCATCTTAACCGGGAAAATTCAACTGGCGAGCCAGTCGGGGCCAATTGCTGAGTTAACTCCAATCGAATCAATTATTTCGATTTGGCGCACGTGGCTTCTAACTTGCAAAATAACTGTTTACGGAGACGGAGGTGGACCCGATGACCGAGCCCCAAACCAGCAGGCCCTTTCAGGAGAGGTTCCTCGATGGCTTCGATCGATCGCAGTTGCGTCAGGAAGTGCAGAAGGTCAAGCCGCGCAAGCTGAGCGGGCTGCGCCGCAAGTATGCCGGCTGGGCGCTCGGCGCGTCACTCGCCCTCGGGGGGATCGGAATCCCGTTGAAGATGGGCAACATGCTTCAGTCCGCCGACGCGAATGCGCGCCATGGGACGCCGCAACCGATCGAACAGCCTGTGCAAACGGCTGCGCAGCCGGACGCGAGCGCCCAGATCACAGGCGATCTCGCCACGGCGAAACAGATCGCGGATCAGGTCACCAGCGGCGTCACCGGAGCGGTGCAGGATGTCGCGAAGACCGTGACTACAGCTCCGGCTCAGGTGGCTCAGGCTCCGAGCGCGATTGCCAATGTCGCCGAGCAGGTGAAGCAGCAGTTTTTTAAGACCGAGGTTCCGTTCGGCGGAATCATTTATGACGAGGCGAAGAAGAACGACCTTCCGCCGGAGCTCGTCGCGGCCGTCGTCCATACCGAGTCGAAGTTCGTCCCGACCGCGCACTCGAATCGCGGGGCGGTGGGACTGATGCAACTCGTCCCGAAGACCGGCAAGTGGCTGGGCGCGAGCAACCTCAACGATCCTGCCCAGAACATTCAGGCGGGAGCGAAATACCTTCGCTATCTCACCGACCGCTTCTCGGGCGACCAGCAGAAGGCGATCGCCGCATACAACGCCGGCGAAGGCAATGTGCGCCGCTTCAACGGCGTCCCTCCGTTCAAGGAGACGCGCAACTACGTGGAACGCGTCCGCAGCTTCCAGCAGGATCTCGGCGCCCGCGTCGATGGAGCCGGAGACGCGATGGGCGCGGCTCAATAGCGCACGTACAATACCGGCCGGATGTCAGGGCCTCGCTTGATCGTCGGCATCATCGTGATGGGGATTGCCGTCCCCGCCACGATCTTCTTCCTCTTCGGCCTGCGCACCCCGTCGCAATTTTTCACGGTCGCCGCCACGACGTTTCTGGCGTGGGGTCTGGCCGACCTGCTGGCCAGCATCCTGGAGCGCCCACGTCTTGAAAATCGCTCGCCGGGAATGGCGATCAAGGAAGATCTGGAACGGCGAAAGGCAGTAGACCAGTAGTTCAACGATGAGTCGATCGGGATGGGCTGCGGCGGACGGCGCGGCATTTCGCAACTCTGTATAATCCGTCCCCTGTTTCCACGCATATGAGCGAGTCAGCTACGGCGGAAAACTCGGCCGTCCCGATACCGCGTCTTGGGGTTCAGGCGGTTCTGCGCACGGACGTGGGACTGGTCCGCTCCGAGAATCAGGACTTCGGCACATACACCACGCCGCGCGAGGAAAGCTCCAGCCATCCCGGCGGGCGGCTCCTCGTCGTGGCGGACGGGATGGGCGGTCATCGCGGCGGCGCCACCGCCTCGCGCCTTGCCGGCGAAACTGTCAAAGCGCAATACCTTGGCAGTGAGACCTACGACATCGCCCAGGCTCTTCGCGAAGCGCTCACACGCGCGAACGCGCGGATTTTCACCGAGGCGCAGGCCAATCCTGATTTGAGAGGGATGGGGACGACGACCTCGGCGCTCGTCGTCAAGAACAACGAGGCCTGGTTCGCGCACGTCGGCGACTCGCGCATTTACCTCGTCCGCGGCGACGACATCCGTCAGATCACCGAGGACCATTCGCTGGTCGCGTCGATGGTCAGGGAAGGGTTGCTGACGCCGAAGGAGGCGGAGACGCATCCGCGGCGCAACGTGCTGCAGCGCTCGATGGGCGTCGGCGAGGATGTCGAGATCGACGTCAGCGGACCGTTCGAGGTCAAAGAGAACGATATTTTCATCCTCTGCAGCGATGGATTGCACGGACTCGTCAAAGAGCCGGAGTTGAAAGAGATCGCCGCGCTGCCGATCAATCAGGCCGCAACCGAGTACGTGAAACGGGCGCTCTCGCGCGGCGCACCGGACAACGTCACGGTCATCGTGGCGAAGATCGTTCCGATCGATGACATCGGCAGCGAAACGCTCGTCGATGGCGATGAAACTCTGGCCGATCAGCCCTTCGACGAAACGCAGCGCGACACCGCGCCGATCACGGCCGTCACGGAAGACGTCGGTGAAACGACGCTCGACTTGCCGGCCCAGCCCGACCGGCTGGAGAAAACCGTCGAGACGCCGATCGTGGCCGGTCCCACAGCCGCCCCGCGCGGCTCGATCGCCAAGTGGATTCTGATCGCGGTGCTCGTCCTCGGCGGCGCCGGTGCGGCGTGGCTGTACTGGAACCATCAACAAGGAATTGCAACCACCACCACCACCGCCCCTGCCCGCTAATCGCATGGCCTCCTCGCCCCGTCTCCTCTTCGGATTGCTGCTGCTCGCGGCGCTTGCTTGCCGAGGCGACGTCGCGCATCTCGATCAGGACGCGAAGATGGCCTACGGCGTCAAGCCGGCCGTCGTGCGCATCAGCGCGTTCGCCACCGCGCAGTTCCGCTACACGCCAGCAGTCATCAAGGAAATCGCTGCGTCGCTGAAACGCGACGGCTTCGAATCGATCGCGCAGCAGCTCGGCGATGGCAGCGAACTGTCCGTCCCGACCGGCGCGGGCGGATCGGGCAGCGGCTTCATCATCCATCCCGACGGCCTCGTGCTCACCAGCGGCCACGTCGTCGAGCCGACGCGGAACGACGATGCGCTCGACCGCGAGCTGCTGCGCAACGGCGCCATCTCGGCGTTGCTCAAACATTTTCCGGTCGACGATCTTCGCAAGCTCCATCGCAGCGAAGCGTTGGATCGCTACATCGCAGCGCTGGTCAGCAAGAGCCGGCTCGACAACCGCGTCGTCACGAACGAGATCGAGCTCTCGAACGGCGAGAAGCTGCCGTTCACGATCGACCGCTTCTCGCCCGCGCTCGCGCAGCGCGGCACCGATCTGGCGCTGCTGCGCGTCAAGCACAAAAACCTGCCGGCGCTCACGCTCGGCGACTCCGACTCCACGCGCGTCGGTGAATCGATCTGGTCGGTCGGTTATCCGGCCGTGGCCAGCAGCACGGACGACGTCATCGGCGGCTGGCTCTCGCGCGACAGCGATCTCGAAGCGACGTTCAACCCCGGCATCATCACAGCCATCAAGCGCGACGTCACCAACACGCCGGTGTTTCAATCGAACGTGGCGATTTATCGCGGCAACTCCGGCGGACCGGCAGTCAACCGCGGCGGCGAAGTGATCGGCATCTCCACGTGGGGGCGCACCGACGCCGAAGCGATCAAGTTCCTCGTGCCCATCAACGTCGCGCGCAGTTTTCTGCGCGACGCGAACGTGCCGGTCAATGTCGAAGGCGAATTCGATCAGCACTACCGCGCCTCGCTCGACGCCGCGCAGGACGGCAAGTGGACGCTGGCCTCGACCGAGCTGGCTACCGCGAGCAACATCTTTCCGAACTCGCCGGACGTCATCCGCTTCCGTCACGATACCGACCGCGCACTGCAGTCGATGCCGCTGTGGCGCAAGCATCCGGTGGCCAGCATCGGCGCCGGCGGCGCGCTGGCGGCGATCGTGATCGGACTGGCCATCCCGCGCGTGCGCCGTCCGCGCATCCCGCTCGACATGCTCAAAGTGACCACCGAGCGCGTCGTCTCGCCGAGCAGCGCGCCGGCCGGTGCGCCGCTGATGCTCGGCAAGTTCACCATCCTCAACGGCACCCGCGCCGGCGAGCGCC
>JBAVBF010000600.1:0-2050 GCA_049586115.1 Thermoanaerobaculia bacterium
CTCACGACGAACAAACGACTTGATGACGATAACGAGAAAGATGGTCCGGGATTTGCCCTTTGGCGGACTCGAGATGAAGCCGAAACGCCGCACCGCTGACTACACCTGGACGCCGCCGCGCGATTTCTTCGACATCTGCGCTTGCCAGCGCCACGCGCGGCGCGAGCGCGCGCTGTGGCGGCGCGTAGTCCGCGGTGCGCGCAAACGCGCGGTCACGTTGTTCGTCACCGTGCCGCTCGCGTTCTGCGCCATCGGGATGGAAGCGATGAACGTCTCGCTACCCGCACTCGCGCAGCAGGCCATCGAAATGAGCAGCAACGGCACGCGCGAATTCAAAGTCCTCACCACGCGCAAAGTGCGCGACGCGTTCATCAGTCCCGATCGCGTCGCGAACACACTGACCTTCGATCTGGCCAAAGAGGAGTTTTTCAAAGCCGAGGTTCCGTACGGCTCGATCATTTATCGCGAAGCGTTGAAGAATCAGCTGTCTCCGGAGCTGATCGCCGCCGTCGTCGAATCCGAATCCGACTTCCGTCCGCGCCTCGTCTCGGCGAAAGCCGCGCAAGGCCTCATGCAGATCGTTCCTGAAACCGCACGCCTCATGCACTGCGACAATCCGTTCGATCCGCACGCGAATATCGCCGCCGGAACGCGCTATCTGCACTATCTCGTCGATCGTTTCGGAGACGAGAAGATCGCACTGGCCGCGTACAACGCCGGCGAAGGCACGGTCGAGCGGCTCGGCGGCGGGATTCCGCAATATCCGGAGACGATCGATTACGTCCACCGCGTCACGACGCGCACGAAGCTCTATCGCCAGCGCGTGCAGAACCGCTATCTGGCGTCGGTACGGATGCAGGCTTCGGTCATCGCGCGCTGACCGAAGCCGGCGCGTCGACCGCCACGGGAAGCGTGAAGAAAAACTTCGTACCTTTTCCCTGCTCGCTCTCCACCCAGATTTTGCCGCCGTGCGATTCGACGATGCCCTTCGCGATCGGCAGGCCGAGGCCGGCGCCGAGGCGCGCGGTGCGCTTGGCCTGCCAGTAGGGATTGAAAATATCTCCGAGATTTTCGCGCGGGATGCCCGGCCCTGAGTCGGAGACGGCGATCAGCACTTTGCCATCCTGCGACTCGGCGTGGCACGTGACCATCCCTCCGGGTGGCGTGAACTTCATGGCGTTGCCGATGAGATTCGACAGCACCTGCAGCACGCGATGGCGATCTGCATACACCGGCGGGATGTCTTTCGGCGCGTGACACTGCAGCGTGATCGAGCCGGTCGCCGCCTGCGACCTGAACAATTCGTATGTCTCGCCGAACAGCGACTGCACGTCGAGCGGCGCCGGATCGATCGGCAGCTGTTTGCCGCCATCGAGGCGCGTGACGTCGAGCAGGTCTTCGATCAGACGCTGCATCCGTTTTGCGGAGATGTCGATGATCTCGAGCTGCTCGCGATCGTCCGGCGCGATTTTGTCCGACGTCTGCAGCAGCGACGCCGCGAGCATCACCGCGTTCAGCGGATTGCGGAGGTCGTGCGACACGATCGCGAGCACTTCCTCGCGCGCCTGCACCGCCTGCTGCGATTCGCGATACAGCCGCGCGTTGTCGATCGCCAGCGATCCGTGGCGCGACAGCTCGCTGACCAGCGCCGCATCCTCCTGCTTGAACAGCGTTCCCACCGCCGCCGCGATCAGGATCACGCCGAGCGTTTGCCCGCGGCTGACCAGTGGCAGCGCCATCAGCGAGCGCTGCTCCTCCGGCGCGACGCCGGCGTACGCGAGCAGCGACGAGGCGTAACCGATGATGCGCGCCTCGCGTTCGCGGATGACAAACGCCAGCGCCTCGGGGACGTCGCGGATGACCTCGCCGACGAGCGTCTCCAGCTCGCGTTCACGCTCCGGGTCGCGATGCGAAACGGCGGCGCGGCGAAGTGAGCCATCGGACTCGGCCAGATCGATCACGCAGATGTCGGCGATGTTCGGCACGATCAGCCGCGCCAGTGTGGCGATGGCGTGTTCGTAGTCGAGCGACGAGGCCAGCTCCTGTCCCG
>JBAVBF010000601.1:0-2208 GCA_049586115.1 Thermoanaerobaculia bacterium
CGCGATTCTCGACGTCGAGCACCGCGCGGACGCGCGCGCCCGGCTTCATCAGCGCCGGATCGGTGTGATCGAGCGTGATCGTGGCGCCGAAGTATTGCACCGGCACGCGCGGAAATCGCGGACGCGCCAGCTTGTCGACCTGCGAGATTTTTCCGGTGATGAGCGAGCCCGGCTTCCCTTCGATCGTCAGCGTTGCTTTCTCGCCGACCGCGAGCCCTGCTGCATCCGCCTCCAGCACAAAGACCTCGGCTTTCATCGAATTGAGATCGGGGATCTCGCCGATCGGACTGCCCGGCCAGACCGTGTCGCCGACACGCACGACGTCGCCGCGCCAGTCGTGCTGCAGCACGAGGATGCCGTCGTACGGCGCGCGCATCTCCAGCGCGTGCAAGCCCTGCTCGGCATTGCGAATCTTGAGGTCGGCCTTGCGCTGCTCGATGTTGACGAGATCGCGATCGGCGGCGGAGAGCTTCGCGCGCACGCCGAGAACGCCTTCCGCGTGTTCCTTTTTGTGGCCGGCGAGTGTCTCGTCGATCTGCGACTCGACACGCTGGAAACGGGAGAAGACTTCGGCGTCGTCGAACTTGAACATCCGCGCCGCCAGCAACTCGTCGGTGGCCTGACGCGCATCGCGGCGAAGATTCGTCCGCGTCGTCGAGGCCTCGCTGTCGGTCTTGAACAGCTTGTTGCCGGCAGTGTCGTGATCTTCGCGTCCGGCCTGCAACTGCGTTTCGTAATCGGTCGGATCGAAACGGACCACGACTTCATCTTTCTTCAGCAGCGCGCCGTCGGGAACGATCCAGGCGATCTTGAGCTGGCCCGGCGCGTCGTGCGGCGCGGTAAGGGCTGTCGCTTTCGTCGACTTCAGATTGCCGTCCGCGGTGACGCGTCGCGCGAACCGGCCAGCTTCGACGCGGAATGTGGGAACGTCGCTGGTCTGATGGCAACCGGCAAATAGCAGGATCGAAGTGATGAGCGCCAATGTTGGCGGAGCCTTGGGCAACCAACGCTGCCGGCTGTGCCGGCTCATGACTTTTGTTGATCCTTGTCCGCGCTCTTCGGAACGAGCACGCGATCGCTGGCCGAAAGTCCGCTGAGCACTTCCACTGACTTTTCATTCTCGCGTCCGAGCTTCAGCGGAATGGCGGTGACGCTGAACGTGCCGCGGCGATACGCGACCGGACCGCGCTCCGTTACGAAGACCGCGTTGCGCGGAATCAGCAGCGCGCTTTTCGCGCGGCCGAGCTCCACGGTCCCGTGGAAGCGCATGCCGGGACGCATCTTGGCCGGGTCGGTGCGGTCGAGGACGATGTTGACCTTGAGCACCTTGATCGGATCTTTCGTCCCCTGCTGCTGCGCGACGGTGCGCGATGCGTCCTTGATCGTGCCGCCGAACTCCTCGTCCGGATGCGCGTCGAGATTGAAGATCACGCGCTGGCCGACCGCGACCTTGCCCGCATCGGCTTCATCGACTTCACCCTTGGCCATCATGCGCGCCAGGTCCGGAATCTCGAGCACGCGCTCCATGCGCCAGCAACTGTCGCCAACTTTCTTTTTGTCGCCGCGCCAGTTCGTCACGTAAACGATCGTGCCGTTGCGCGGCGCGAGGATGGTCATGGCCTTGATCGCGTTCTGCGTGTCGGTGACGACGGCTGCCGCCGTGGTCTGCTTGCTCGTCAGCAGGGCGATCTGCGCCGCAGCCGCTTTCTCGAACGACGCGATGCGCTGGCGGATCGATTCGGTCTCCTGCTTCGCCAATCCGAAATCGAGCTCGATCTGCCTGCGGTCTTTGTTGCTGGTGATTTCCGCCGGCCCCTGCAGCTTCAACTCCGCCTTGCGCAGCCGTCCCTCGGCATCCGCAAGTTTCAGCTTCTCGTCCTCGCGCCGCAACGCGAGATCGGCCCGCGCCTTCTCGATTTCCTTGCGCGACTGCTCGCTTTCGGCGCTCTTTTCGTCGAGCCGCTTCTGCAATTCCGTCGTATCGAATCCGAGCACCGGTCGGCCGGCCTTCACGTCGCTCCCCTCGGGCGCGATCATCGAGATCTTGAAGTCCCAAACGTCGTTGACCTGCGGCGGTCCGAAGCTGCCTGAATCGACCGCGGCCAGCGTGCCGGTGACGTCGATGCCGGTGACGAGATCACCGCGCGTGACGCGTACCCAATCGCCCTGCCGGTCGGCTGCGAGCTTGTTGCGCGTCCACCCCGCGCC
>JBAVBF010000602.1:0-1862 GCA_049586115.1 Thermoanaerobaculia bacterium
CCGACGAATGGGGCTGCCCGTCCGAGGAGCCGGTCATCGGCATCCCCTTCTACCTTGGCGATCCGAGGGTGCGGCACATTGAAGATGCAATCAACGACATCGAGAACGAGCGCGAGATCATGATGTATCTGCGCCACGAGGCCGGCCACGCGTTCAACTACGCGTACGACCTCTATCGCACCGATGAGTGGCATGCGCTCTTCGGCTCCTTCCGCCGTCCCTACCGCGACGACTATCCCTTCGTCCCCTTCTCCCGCGACTACGTGCGGCACATCGCCGGCTGGTACGCGCAGAAACATCCCGATGAGGATTTCGCCGAGACCTTCGCCGTCTGGCTCGATCCCGACTCGCACTGGCGCAGCCGCTACAAAAACTGGGGAGCGATGCGCAAGCTGCTCTACATGGATCGCATCGCGCGCGAAGTCGGCGACGTTCCGCCGCCGCATCCCGGCGGAGAGATCGACGTGACCGTGGACGAGATGGAGCAGACGGTCGAGCAGTTCTATCGCGACGTTCACGCCGACGAGTCCGAGATGATCGCCGGCCTCGCGCTCGACACCGATCTGAGCGACATCTTCGTCGATCCATCCCGCCGCCGCGAAGGAGTCGACTATCGTCCCGCCGTCGAGCTGCTGGCCGAGCATCGCCGCGATATAGTCGACAAAGTCAACGAATGGACCGGCGTCCGCCGCACGCTCGTGCGCGCGCTGGTCATCGCCGCCGAGGAGCGCGTACGCGAGCTCGGCCTGCTCGCGCAGCGCGACCGCAGCCGTTCCGAAATGGTCGAATTCACCGTCTACATCACCGCGCTGTCGATGACCTTCCTCACCGGAAAGCGTCCGCTGCGCCACAGGAAGGTTCCATGAAAATCGCAGTGCTCTTCGGCCAGTTCGAAGATTACGAAGAACAGCCCGGCGACGATCTCGAGGCCGCAAAACCGAAACGGAAACGGAAAAAGAAGAAGACGGACGTCGAGGCCATCACCGACTCCCTGCGCGAGCTGGGACACGACGCGACCACCTTCGCCATCGACGGCCGCCCGCAGACGCTGGCCCGCCTGGCGCGCGCGGACGCCGACCTCTGTTTCAACCTCATCGAGTCGTACAACGGCGACGACACGATGGAGATGCACTTCGCCGCCTACCTCGACCTGATCGGCAAGCGCTACACCGGCGCCGGGCCGCAGGGGTCGTACCTGGCCATGGACAAGAGCATCGCCAAGACCATCATCCGCGATCACGGCCTCTTCACTCCCTACTCCATGGTCATGGACAAGGGACGCGTCGGACACGCGCAGGACATCCGCTTCCCGGTCATCGTCAAGCCGGCCACCGAGGATGCATCGAAAGGGATCGACGCCACGTCGGTCGTGTCGTCGATCAAGGATCTCTTCGAGCGGATTTCCTATATCCACGACGAGTTCGACGCTCCGGCACTGATCGAGGAGTACATCGAGGGCCGCGAGATCTACGCCGCCGTCCTCGGCAACGACCCTCCCGAGGCGTTGCCGCTGATCGAGCTGGACCTGTCGAAGCTGCCGAAAGGAACGCCGAAGATCGCCAGCTACGACGTCAAGTTCGATGAGAGCACCGAGGCCTACAAGAAAACGAAGTCCGCCCCCGCTCGCGACCTCGACGATGACGTCGTCGCCGAAATTCAGCGCGTCGCCATTACGGCCTTTCGCGCCCTCCACCTCCGCGACTACGCCCGCATCGACCTCCGCCTCGGCACCAACGGCCGCATCTACCTGATCGAAGCCAACCCCAACCCCTGGCTAGACCCCATCGCCGAATTCGCAATGGCCGCAAAGGAGAGCGGGCGGTCGTACACGCAGATGATCGATGCGATCGTGAAGGGGGCGG
>JBAVBF010000603.1:0-6740 GCA_049586115.1 Thermoanaerobaculia bacterium
GGTTCCAGGTCGCCGTGCGCATCATCCCGTTCCTGGTCGGCATCCTCGTCGCGATCGGGATGTTCCGCGCCTCGGGAGCGATGGACCTGCTGACGAACGCGCTGCGTCCGCTGCTCAGCCGGACGATTTTTCCGCCGGAGCTTTTCCCGCTGGCGATCCTGCGCACGCTCAGCGGCAGCGGCTCGCTCGCGCTGACGACGGACGTCATCAAACGCTACGGCCCCGACTCGATGCTCTCACGCATGGCCGCCACGCTCTACGGCAGCAGCGAAACGCTCTTCTACGTGCTCGCGGTTTACTTCGGCGCGATCGGAGTCAAGAAAACACGCCACGCCATCCCGGCCGCGCTGGTCGGCGACGCCGTCGCCGCAATCGTCGCCGCGGCGGTGTGCATCTGGATGTTCCGCTGACGTCTACGCGACGTTGCTGAACCTGCGCTGCACCTTCTTGACCTCGTACGCGCCAAGCCCGGTGACGATCAATCCGGCGCCGAGGAGGACGAGAAGATGAATCGCCTTGCCGGCCACTTTCGTCGCCAGCGCGACGATCCAGCCGCCGATGAAAAGTCCGCCGAGGGTGAGCAGCGCGGCGCGAATTGCGAGGCCGTTAGCAGTGTCGCGAAGGGTGAGGGAGTTGTCGTTGTCCATGCTCACGATGGAGCAACGTCCGCGCCCGATCGCGACGCGAGATAGATGAGCGCGCCGAAGAGGTGGGTGGGGTAGCAACTCGGCGTTCCGCCGGATCGATGCCTCTCAAAGGTGTCTAATAATGGAGGTATTGCTCGCAGTCGTGGTGCGGTTCGAACTTTACAAGACTGTCGTCGAACGGCGCTGCGACGATCGTGATTCACGAGGCACTTCACTCAGCAGGCATGTCGGAGAATCCGCCCGATTCGAACGCGAAGACATCGGAAGAAATCAGCACGATGGTGCAGGCAAACTGTTCGCTATCGTGGTGAAATCGCAATCAGTCGTGCTCGCCTCTCTCTTGTTCTGCAGTCGAGTAGTCTTCTGTCAATCCCCTTCGGCTGTGCTCACGGATTCACCGCTGGTCAGTCAGGTGAAGGGAAGCGCTGCGAGATCGAACGGTGTCGGTTGCGGATTCGCGGAGATCGCAGGCCAGTCCGACACATCAGTTCTCTTTGTTCCTGTCGAATCGAGAGCAGGAGAACCATTGCTGCACCTGGTCTGGCGCGTCGGCGCCGGCTTCGCGCGGCGGATTCGGGTCAACGGTGGGAGAAATCTTGGCGTTCTTCCGGGTTCAGCGAACGGAGCATGGTTCGCAACGGTGCAATCGGGCGGCGATCTGCGTCTTTATCGGCTTGCTGCTGACAATGTCCTGCACGCAGAAGGAGCGCTCCATCCGGAGGGGACTGCGACGGAGATCTCCTGGGCGCAGGATGGTAGCGGTGGAGCGTGGCTTTTCCTGGAAACGCTGAGCGACGAAAGACGCTTTATCGAAGCTTTCCGGAAGGAAAAGTCGCAATGGCGTGCGAAAGGGATCGTGGTTGCCGGCAATCTGCTCACGCCGCGTGGAGTACCGGGCCAGCGTTCCGTCATTTGTGGTCAGTGGCTATTCTCGGCCGAGCATCCGCCGCGTCCGATTCGGGTTGAAGGCCCGCCGGATCTTGCTCAAACATATCCGGGTCGCGATGGACGTCTCACGGAGCTGAACCTGAGCGATCTTTCTGTCCGTACCAGCGACGACACGGGACTGCATTGGATGCTTGCGCCGGCGCCCTGGCGAACGGACACGCAATTCACCTGGGCAGCGGAAGCGATCGACCAGTCGGGAGAGGCACCAACCGTCCGATGGGTTGCCGAGGGACGACTCGTGATCAAGCGCTTTTCGGGCGGCCGTTGGCGCACCGTGCTCGACACCTCCGTAGAGAATGTCCATGGTCTCAGCGGTCCTGCCGTGACAAGCGGAACCCGGCTGCTACTTTTTGCTCTTTGCTATCGCATCGTCCCAGGCGAACCTGATTCGATTCGAATCGGTGTCGTGGACCACGGCTCGGTTCACGTGATCACGGTCAAGGTTCGCTAAAGGGTTCCTTGCCGTTGGAGACAGCCCAAATTGTCGCGCCGACCAGGATGGCAATCGCGGCGGCGAGGAAGTTGAAGCGGTTCATCGTGAAGAACAGCACGAGCGAAATCACCGTGCCGAGGACGGGGATGATCAGGCCCGGCGTCCGGAAGCCTTCATTCAGTTTGCGGAGAAAAGGGACGGCGGCGCAGGTGAAGAGATACGTCGTGAGTCGCGCCACCGCGGACAGCATGGCCAGTTTCGCAAACGAGCCGGCGCAGGCGAGGACAGCGGCGAACGCGACGTGAATCAGGATCGCGGTCGTCGGCGTGCGGAAGCGCGGATGGACATAGCTGACGGCGCGCAGCCGCGGGCGGCCGAGGGAGATCGCGTAGAGCATGCGCGAGCCTTCGAGGACGGTGCCGGAGTTCGTTCCCGCCATCGATAGCAGCGCGCCTAGAGTGACGATGATCGCGCCGAGCGGCCCGACTAGCGCGGCGGCCGCGTCGGCGATCGGCGTGGCGGTCTTCGACAGATCGGGGAGGGCTGACATCGCGCCGAGTTGCGCGAGAACGTAGATCGCGGCGATAGCCAGCGTCCCGACGAGCAGCGCACGCGGAAGTTCCTTGCGCGGATTGCGGAACTCGCCCGCCGGTACGCCCATGTTTTCGAATCCGGCGTACGCGAAGAGCATGAAGAGCGCGGCTCCGCTCCAGTCCGTGCCGGGGCCGGGTAGGTGCATCGACGCCGGAATCGGATTGTGCCGCCAGGCGATCAGCGCGACGACGATGAAACCGACCAGCGGAATCAGTTTGCCGAGGGTGAAAACGTAGATGGACGCGGCGCCGTATTTGACGCCGGCGTAGTGAATGGCCGTCAGGATCGCGATCGAGATCACGATGACCGCGATGCGCGCGGAGGCTGTTCCCAGCGACGGGAAAATGCGCGCGAGCGACACGACGAAGCCATTCGAAAGCGCGGCCAGCGACGTCACGCGTGCCAGCCAGTTCATCCAGCCTGTCTCGAATCCGATGAAGTCGCCGAACGCGGTTTTCGCATACAAGTACGCTCCTCCCGGCTCGCTGAAATGACTCGCGGCCTCGGCGAAACAGAGGACAAGGACGAAGACCGGCACCGCGAAAATCAGCGGCGCCCATAGCGAGAAAGGTCCGAGCAGTTTGTATGACTCGGTGGGCAGCAGGAACACGCCACTGCCGACGACGGCGTTGATGCACATCGCCACCAGGCCCCAGAAGCCGACGGCCCGGACGAGTTTCTCAGTCGAGTTGTCTTGCATGGATGGACGGCGCGGCATTGTGCCACAGGGCTGATCGACGCGGGTCTTCGGCGCTTGCGAACGGAGCGCTGGCGAGACGCCAGCGTTCCATCGGCTACGGCTTGTAACCGCGACCGCGCAGGACCCGTCCCGGGAGCGCGTTCGTCATCGCGCCGTCGCGCAGGACGACGCCGCCGTTGACGATCACGTCGAGGATGCCTTCGCTGAAGTGGTGCGGATCTTCGTACGTCGAGACGTCGCGGATCTTTGCCGCATCGAAGACGACGATGTCCGCTTTCAGGCCGGGACGCAGCACGCCGCGGTCGCTGAGGTTCGTGCGATCGGCCGCTTGCGACGTCGCTTTGCGCACGGCTTCCTCGAGTGTGAAGAGATGTTCGTCGCGGACGTAGTGGCCGAGGACGCGTGGGAAGGTGCCGTAGGCGCGAGGGTGGACGGCCTGTCCGGCGGCGCGCGAGGAAGGAGTAGGCGAGCCGGAGTCGGAGCCGATCGAGACGAACGGCTGCCGAAGCGCCGTTTGCACGTCGGTCTCATTCATCGAGAAAAAGATCACGCTCGGCGAGCTGTTGGTGTTCGCGAAGAGCTGCATCATCGCTTCGTCGGGCGCGACGTTCATCATCGTCGCGATCTCTTCGACAAAATGCTTTTCGTGTTGCACGAAGGCCGGATTGCTGATGCGCGTGATGTAAATGCCCTTCGGTCCGCGTTTCGTGAATTGCTTCTGGAGCGAGTCAGCGATCCGCGCGCGATCGGCAGGATCGGTCAGGCGTTTCTTGAAATCGTTGTAGCCGCCTTCGAGCGCCCAATCGGGTGCGAGCGTCGAGAGCGACGTCGACGACGCCGCATACGGGTACACATTCGCCGCGACGTCGAGTCCCTCGGCGCGCGCGGCGTTGATGCGCTCGATCACGTGCGGCATGCGACCCCAGTTCGCAGCGCCGCCGACTTTGAGATGCCAGATGTTGACCGGGATTTTCGCGTCCCGGCCGATGCGGAAGGCTTCGTCGAGCGCGCTGTCGATATGGTCACCTTCGTCGCGGATGTGGCTGAAATACACGCCGCCATGTTTCGACGCGACGCGCGCGAGATTCACGATCTCGTCGGTTGTCGAATACATCGCCGGCAGATAGATGAGCGACGTCGACAGCCCGATCGCGCCTTCGCGCATGGCCTGATCGACGATCGCCTCCATCTCGCGCATCTCATCCGCGGTGGGCGGCCGATTGACATCGCCGATGACCATCTCGCGCGGATTGTCGGCGCCGACGAACAGCGCGAAGTTGATCGCGCTGCCATTTTTTTCGAGCAGCGAAAACCATTCGCCGAGGGTGCGCCACTTTGGCCGATTGTTCGGAGTGGCGACCTCGATCTGTTTCTGGCTCAACGGGCCGGGTGAGCTTCCTTCGCCGGTCACTTCCGTCGTGATGCCCTGACGAACCTTCGCCTCGAGATGCGGATCCTGGAACACCGCGTATTGCGATTGCCCGAGGAGATCGATGAAGCCGGGGGAGACGACGTTGTCGTGAGCGTCGATCGTGTTCGCGGCGGCGACATTCGCGAGGTCGCCGATGGAAACGATCGTGTTGCCGCGCACGCCGACGTCGCCGCGATACCACGGCGCGCCGGTTCCGTCGATGATGCGTCCGTTGATGATCTTCAGATCGAGCATGGCAGGTTTGGGAGCGGTGGCGCAGGCGGCAAGCAGCAACGTGGCTACGGCTCCGATCGTCTTGAGCACCGCTCTCATCGCATTCCTTTCACGAAATCGTCGAACGTCTGCCGGTCGCGGATCAGCCTTCCGTTGTCGCCATCGATCAGCACCTCGGCCGGCAGCAGCCGCGCGTTGTAGAGCGACGCCATCGAGAAGCCGTACGCGCCGGCGTCGCAGAAGGCGAGGAGATCGCCGACATTCGTGCGATCGATCCTGCGCGTGATCGCATGGCCGGAAGCATCGCGCGTGAAGACATCGCCCGATTCGCACAGATTGCCGGCCACGACGACGTCTTCGGCCATTTGCTCGACATCAAACGTCTGGCGCAGCGACGCCGGCGAACCGTTCGTCGCGTTCACGATGTGGTGATACGCGCCGTACTTCGACGGCCGCACAAGGTGATTGAATCCGGTATCGACGCCGATCCACCATTGCCCGCCGCTGATGCGCCGCGAGGTAACGCGCGACAGCAGCGTGCCCGATTCCGCGACGAGATAGCGTCCCGGTTCGAGAATCGCGTCGAGGTCGCGCGCGCGAAGGAGGCGATCGGCGATGCGCGTCAGTTCCGCGCCGTAATCGTCGATCGGGAACTCCGCAGCGCCCGGCTCGTACGGCACGGAAATCCCGCCGCCGAAATTGATCCAGCGCAAGTTGGGAAAGGCCGTTGAGAGATCGAGCAGCCGCCGCGCCGACTCGATCAACGGCGCGATGCTGTCGATGCCCGAGCCGATGTGCGCGTGCAGCCCGACTACCTTCCGCCCGCTGTCCTCGACCACCATGCGCGCCGCGTCCACCTCGGCCAGATCGATCCCGAATTTCACGCCGCCGCCGGCAGTGACGACATCGACATGATGCCCGGCGCCGATGTCGGTATTGACTCGCAGCGCGATCGGATTCTGCAGATCGAGCGCGAGAATGCGATCGATCTCCGACATGGAATTGACGTTGATGACGATCCGCTCGTCGCCGATTCCGCGCAGGTCTTCGTCGGAAACATTCGAGCAGGTGAACCAGATGTTGTCGGGCGTGAAGCCGGCCTGCCGCGCGATGAAAATCTCGCCGGGCGACACGGCATCGCATCCGAAGCCCGCGCCGCGCATGAGGTCGAGAATGGCCAGCGCGCCGTTTGCCTTCATCGCATAAAACGGACGGAAGGGGAGCGCCGAAAACGCACGCCGCACACGCTCGATCTGCCGCCGGATCACCTCGGCGTCATAGACGTAGAGCGGCGATCCATAGCGTTCGATGAGATCGGGCGCGGAGACGTTGCCGATATGGAGAGTGCGGTCGATGACGTGGAGCATGCGAGGCGCGCGATTATAAGTGCGCGCTAGAATGCGCCATGCAGCAATACCTCGCGCTCGTCCGCGACATCCTCGATCACGGCACGCCGAAATCCGACCGCACCGGCACCGGCACGCTCAGCCTTTTCGGCCGCCAGCTCCGCTTCGACCTCGGCGCAGGATTTCCGCTCGTGACGACGAAAAAGGTGCACCTCCGCTCGATCATCGTCGAGCTGCTGTGGTTTCTGCGCGGCGATACGAACGTCCGCTACCTCAACGAGAACAAAGTCACGATCTGGGACGAATGGGCGGACGCGAATGGCGAGCTTGGTCCGGTCTACGGATATCAATGGCGCTCCTGGCCTGCACCAAATGGTCAACACGTTGACCAGATCTCGCAAGTGATCGATCAGATCAAACGCAATCC
>JBAVBF010000604.1:0-2215 GCA_049586115.1 Thermoanaerobaculia bacterium
CCGACGCGGCGCGCGACAAGTTCAGCGAGGCGCTGCGGCTCGATCCCGGCAACCTGACCGCGAACGAGTTCCTGGAGAAGATGACGTCGGCCGCGCCGAAGCCGTTCGAAATGCCGCTTGTGCCGCCGCCGCGGCGCGAACCAGCTCCGGGTCCGCAACGTGGCGACATCTTCGATGACGACGCGCTCATGAGCGGCTCGTACGATCCGCTGAAACCTCCCGATGCGCCGGCGGCATCCGTTCCATCGAAGAAAAAAGCGAAGACGAAAGCCGCGGACGCTCCCGCGACGACGAAACGCAACTCGAGCATGGGAGTTCTGCTGACGATCGTGGGAGTCCTGATCGTCGCGGCGGCCGGCTGGTTTTTCTGGTCGAAGTACATGGCCAAGCCGGCGGACGACCCCGCCGCCACGCAGGCCATTTTTGTCCGCGCGAATTCGCTCGCCAAACGCCAGCACTACGACCAGGCCATTGCGCTCCTCGGCGATGTGAAACCGACCGATCCGCAGCACGACCGGGCGCTGGAGATGATCGCCGACCTGCAGCACAAGAAGTCGCAGGCGGCGCAGATGGTGGACGGCCGGCCCGCGTCGGTCGTGTACGACGAGAGCATCGCGGCAGGACGCACGGCATACGAGGCGCACGACTACGACGCCGCGAAAACGGTGCTGGATGCCGCCGCGCGCGTGAAGCCGCTGCCACCCGACCTCGCGGCGATGTACACGACGGCATCCCAGCAGGTTGCGAAGCTCGAAGTGGCCAAGGCGTTGTTCAAGGAACGCCGGTATCAGGACGCGGTCACGAATCTCGATCCGCTGCTGCAGGCCGATCCGCAGAATCAGTCGATCCACAAACTGCTCATCGCCGCCCACTTCGACCTCGGCGCGATTGCTCTGCAGGAAGAACGCGGTCCGGATGCGATGCGCGAGTTCGACGAGGTGCTGAAAGCCGATCCGAATGACGAGATCGCGAAGCGCAGCAGGACCTTGGCCGAACGGTATTCAGGCCAGCCCAAAGACTTGCTGTACAAGATCTACGTAAAATATCTGCCGTTGCGCGGTTAACGTCGTTGTTGCGTGGGAGGGTGTGATGCGATTCGATGAGATCGAGCTGCAGCCGGCGACGTTCGATGTTGATTCCGCCGCTCCCCCGCCCCACTCGCCGATCTTCCGCCGATTCGCAGCGCTCCTCATCGACGTCTCGCTCTTCGCAGCGCTCGCGCTTGCGCTTTCACCGCTGCTGCCGGCGTCGATGAGCGCGATCTCGATCGCGTCGCTGGCCGGCTTCCTGATCATCATCGCCTTCTACTACTTCGCCGGCACACGCGCTCTCTGGGGCCGCACCATCGGCGGCGCGATCTTCGACGTCCGCGCGGTGCGATCGCAAATGCGTCGCTGACGCGCGGACAGCGTCATGGTTCCGCCGGCGTAGCCGGCGTCAGACCGTAGCCCACGCGTTCACGCGTGGGTGGGATTGCGCCGAAATTGCGAGACCGCTTCAGCGGGCGAAAGAACGCCTTCAGTCGCCCGCCAAGGCGGGCTCACAAATAGGGATGCATCGTTGACCCACGCGTAAACGCGTGGGCTACGGTTCTGACGACGGCTTCGCCGCAGACTGTTTGCGTGCTCGATGTTTCTGTGTCGCTAAGGCTGGTTCGGGACCGGCGCGATCTGCAGCGCGGAGACGCGGTTCTGCGGATCGAAGGCGACGTGAAATGCTGCCGTGCGTTTCGTGTAGGCGACGGTGATGTCGATGACGCGATACGGCGGATTCGCCCGCTGTTTGACGTCGTTCACTCCCTGGTACGTGCCGAAGGTCTCGCCGACCGATGCCGCGAGCTGGCTCATCGCCGCCACCGGCAGTTGCTTGCGCATGGTGTCGTCGAACGCTTTCTCGACGTCATCGAAATGTCCGGCCACGAAGTTCGCCAGCAGCGCTCGCGCCGCGGATTCGAGCGCCGGCTCGGGGCCGATCGGATTCGCGTGAATCGATGCGATGCGGTCGAGCTCATCGAACACGATCACCATCGACACCGGTGCTTTCGAAAACTGCGCGATGAGCTCAATCGCGCGTGAACCTTCCTCCCGCAGCTGATGGACCTCTTTCACCGATAGAAAGACGCCGGCCTTCTGGTCGAACTCCTTCTTCAGATCCGCAAGCATCGCCGCGGTGACGACCGGCCGCAGGTCGTCATTGAAATCGCGCGTGGCAGCGA
>JBAVBF010000605.1:0-9519 GCA_049586115.1 Thermoanaerobaculia bacterium
GTGTAGGTGTGGTTGCCGATCTCGTGGCCTTCGTTCCAGATGCGGTGAACCAGATTCGGATAGCGCTCGGCGTTCTGGCCGATCAGAAAGAACGTCGCTTTCACGTTCAGCTTCTTCATCTCGTCGAGCATCTGCCCGGTGTACGGATCGGCCGGTCCATCGTCGATGGTCAGCGCCAGCATCTTCGGCCGGTAGCCGCTTCGTCCGATGACGATCGACGTCGGAAACTTGTGGTACGACTCGTCGAGCGCCAGCCCCGTCTGCGGATCGATCTCGATCGAACGCGAGCCGTCCGTCGGCTCCTTGTCGACGTGCGAGATCTCGCCGTCGCCGACGAACTCGAGGAAGTAGGGGAACTTGACCTGGCCGAGCACGGCCATGTTCGGCGGATGACTGAGGCGATCGCGGTGGATGAACGTCCAGATCGACGGATCGGTCGATCCGAGAACCCAGACCGCGGCGCCGCGCACACCGTAGTTCGACGCGATCAGCCACTGGTTCGCAGCCGTCACCGCATCGAGCATCCAGACCTCGTGCTCTTTGCCGTCGTCGTCGACGTACCAGAACGTCGGATTGAGAGCTTCATCGTCAAAATCGACGATGTCTTCGGGCTTCTCCTGCTGGCGGAAGTCCTGCGCGAGGATCAGCGCGCCCTGGTACGTGGTCGGATCGCCCCAGCCGCGTCCTTCCATCCAGTCGTACGCATAGTTGGCGATACCGACCACGAGCTTCTCGCGCGGAATGCTGCGCAGCGCGCGCTGCACGACGTCGCGATACCACGACATCGACGCGATCGGCCCCGGCTTGCTGCTCTCGCCGTGCTCGTCGTACGCCATCACGATCACGAAGTCGCAGGCCGCCGCCGCCTTCCGCCAATCGATCCTCTCGCCCGCTTCCAGATCGGCGCTGACGATGAGATGCACCGGCGCGAAGTTCGCCTTCATCCGCTGCAGAAACGGGATCATCAGCGCGTAGTCCTGCGGCATCAGGTTTTCGAAGTCGACATTGATCCCCTGAAAACGATTGGCCTGACACCATTGCCGCAGCGCCATGATCATCTTCGTCTGCAGCGCGGGATTGGTCAGGAAGGTGTGGACGCGTTTCGGATCGAATTCGCCGGAGCCGGTCGCTGAAATCTGCGCGTTGCTGAAGACCGGCACGATGTTGAGATTTTTCTCGCGCGCCAGCGTCACGACCTCAGCGTTGTGCGGCGTCAGCAGCGGATCCCAATCGTGGAAATCGAGGCCGTTCGCGTCCTGCTGCAGATGCACCCACACCGGCAGCAGATGCGTCATCTGTCCGGCGTTTTCCTTGAGCGACATCAAACCCGTTTCCTGCCACGGGGCATAGAACGCGGCCACGATTCCGCTGCCCGTTGCGGCCGGCGAAATTGGTCCCTTGGCCTGCTGCGCGAGACCGCGAAGTTTGTCCTTCGCGATTGCGGCGAGCAACCTGCCGCGATCGCGCTTCAGGAGAAATTGTTGCGCGCGGCTCTGGTGCCGCGGAAAGTGCGTGCTGCGGCGCAGCGAACGAATGATGGGGACCGTGATGCCGCGCATCCCGGGCAGCAGCGGCGCCGTGAAAAGGCTGACCAGCCAGGCGCTGATCGTGACGACCGCGAGCAGGCCCAGCAACGTGCCGAGGCGCTTGACCCACCACCAGCGGCGATGGGTCGGATCGAAGAAAACAGCGCGGTCAGACATGGTTGCGAATCGGGCGATGATACAGAACGTGGCAGGTGCGAACGGCATTCTTCGCAACCCGGACGGCTTTACACCGTAAAGAGCTGCCATGACACAGACCGTCATCGAGGTTTCAGGCCTCAAAAAGCAATACCGGTCCTCGGTCGGCCGCTCGCGGATCACGGCGCTGGACGGCATCGACTTCAGCGTTCGCGAAGGCGAGCTGTTCGGTCTCCTCGGTCCCAACGGCGCCGGCAAAACGACGGCCGTCAAGATCCTCCTCGACCTCACCCGCGCCACCGCCGGCGAAGCGCGTCTCAACGGCATGCCGGCCGGCAATCCCGAAAGCCGCCGCCGCGTCGGGTATCTGCCGGAAGGGCACAAGATCCCCGGCTATCTCACCGCGCGCCAGGCGCTGGGCATCTTCGGAAAGATGTCGGGCATGGACGACGCCACGATCAAGAGCCGTTCGCTGGAGCTGCTGGAGAAGCTGCGCATCGCGCAATGGATCGACGTCCGCGTCAAGAAGTACTCGAAAGGGATGACACAGCGCCTCGGCATCGCCATCGCGCTGCTGCATTCGCCGCACGTGCTCCTGCTCGACGAGCCGACCGACGGCGTCGATCCCGTCGGCCGCCGCGAGATCCGCGACATCCTTCGCGCCGAAGCCGCTGCGAACGGAACCGCCGTGCTGCTCAACTCGCATCTTCTGTCCGAGATCGAGCTGACCTGCGATCACGTCGCCGTTCTTCGCAGCGGAAAAGTGGCTGCGGCCGGCAGCATCGAAGAGCTCACGCGCCGCGCCACGCAATACAAACTCGTTCCTGCTGCGCCGGTCGATGACGCCCTCATCGGAGCCTTCCGCGAGAGCGGCGCCGGAGTCCAGCGCGTCAACGGCCACATGCTGCTGACCGTCGACGACATCTCGCATCTCAACGCGCTTGTCGACAAGCTCCGCGCCAGCGGCGGCATGCTCACCGAGCTTTCGCCGGTGCGCTCGACGCTCGAAGACGTCTTCGTCGATCTCGTCCGCGCCGTCGATCCCGGCGGGCGTTCGTCTGACAAGGCGTCCGAAGGAGCGCTGCTATGAAAGTGCTGATGGCGAATATCGAAGACGTGATGCGCGAAGCCGCCGCGCGCTGGACTCTGGTCGCCTACTTTTTCCTCTCCACGATTTTCATCCTGATCTTTGCCTCGGCCATCAACCTCGACATCGTCGACGGCGCGCTGGCCGGCGCGAAGCTGTTCGGCAAACAGGTCGAAGTCAGCGGCTCGATGTCGATCGAGAAGCTGGTCATGGGTTTCGAATCCGGCTTCTCCGGCATCCTGTACGTTCTCTGCACTTTCCTGGCGATCTTCGCCACGGCGCACCTTGTGCCGCGCATGCAGGAGAAGGGGACGATCGATCTTTACCTTTCGCGGCCGGTATCGCGCCTGAAATTGATCCTGTCGCGCTACGTGGCGGGCCTGATCCTGGCTGCCAGCAACATCATCTATCTGATCGGCTCGATCTGGATGATCGTGGCGTGGAAGACGCACGTGTTTCATCCGCGCTTCTTCCTCGCCGGCGGCGTGATCCTCTTTCTGATCGCGGTCCTGCTGGCGTTCGCGTTCATGATCGGCGTCATCACCTCGTCGACAGCCGTCTCGATCATGGCCACGTACGGCATCTTCTTCTTCGGCCTGATGCTGGCCGGCCACGCGCGCATCGAAGCGGCACTGTCGAAGGAGTGGCAGGCCATGAGCATCCGGACGCTCTACTGGATCATGCCGAAGACCGCCGAGCTCGCGACCTCGGTCGTGGCCTTCGTCGGCGGCCGGCAATTCGAAAACGAAATCATCAAAGTCACCGCGGCGCCATTCTGGAGCACCGCCATCTTCGGTCTTGTCTGCATCAGCCTCGCTTCCTGGTTGTTCCAACGAAAGGAGTTCTAAATGAAAAGACAGTTCCTGGCAGTAGTGATCCTGGCTCTGGCGCTCGCGCCGGCGGCCTTCGCAAAAAACGACGCGATGTCGCTCATCCCGAACGATTCCGTCTCCGTCGGCGTGGTCCGCCTGGCGGACATGCGCAGCAGCCCGCTCTCGGCCGCACTCTTCGCGCAGACGGCGCACATCAGCAATGACGACGATGCGATGGCGTTCCTGCGCGACTCCGGTCTCCAGCCGACCAAAGACATCGACGTCGTCGTTTTCGCGACCTCGCCTCGCACGAACCTCGGCAGCGACGCCGATTTCCTCATCGCCGCCGACGGCCGTTTCAACGTCGACCGCCTGAGCAGCGCGATTGTCTCGCGCGGCGCCGTCAGGAAGGCCTCGGCGCATGGCGCCTACTTCCTGATGCCGAAAAAGAGCGGCGACTCGCATCAAGGCGTCGTCGCATTTCCCGATGCGCACCTCGCGCTGATCGGCAGCGAAGCAGCCGTGCTCGAAGCGCTGGCCAGCCGCGCCGCCGGCGGGACGACGTTCGCGACGACAGCCGGCCTCGGACGCGACATGGCCCGCATCGATTCCCACGCCACGGCCTTCGTGCTCGTCGACGTCCCGCGCGCGCAACGCATCACCGGCGCACCGAAACTCGGCGCCGGCTCGCAGTCGCAGGCGATCGGTGCGGCGCTGAAGAACGTGTCGACCGTCGCCATCTGGGCCACCGACAGCGGCGACTCGCTCAAGCTGAGCGCGATCGGCCTCTCCAGCGACTCCGAAACACTCGGCCTCGTCGAAGACACGCTTCGCGGCGCGCTCTCCGCGATGCGCCTCGCGGTTCAGGAGCAGTCGCCCGAGCTCGTCTCGATGCTTCGCAAGTTCACCGTGACCCGCACCGACAGCTCCGTCTCGATCTCCGGCAGCGTCCCCGCCGAAACATTCAAGACGTGGGTAGCAAAGTCACAACAGTCGCATTCAAGCTCGCGGTAAGTCTTTTTCACGCGGAGTCGCGGAGACGCGGAGGAAGTTCGCGGTTTTCTCCGCGCCTCCGCGGCTCCGCGTGAAACGGTCCCTGGTGACACGCGCAAACCGTCGCAAAATGAAAACGCCCCGCGCTTGCGGGGCGTTTTGATTGCGGCGAAATCGCGATCAGCGTTTCTTGCCGCGCTTGGTGTTGACGGCTTCGCGCAGATCCTTGCCGGCCTTGAAACGGACATTCTTCGACGCCGGAATGGTGATCTTTTCATTCGTGCGCGGATTGCGGCCCTCGCGCGCTTTGCGCTGCGACACCGCGAAGCTGCCGAGGCCCGGAATCGCGCAGCGTTCGCCGCTCTGACACGTGCTCGAAATGTAGTTCACGAACGCGTCGAACGCGGCCGCTGCTTCCTTCTTCGAAATCCCCGCCTGTTCGGCGATTTCATTGATGACGTCACCCTTGCCTGCCATAGACGACTCCTCCTGCTGAGATGAGAGAAACCCTGATGTTTTCTAGGTTTTTGGCAATCTATGAGAACGATGGTGGTTTGTCAACGGAGTTTCCCGGCGCATTTTTCACATGCGCACGCGATGCATTTTCGACGCTGTTCCGCCGCAGAAAACGGAGCCTGTCGAGGTATCCGCGGACGACCGAAACGACCTGCGCGTGGCTCCACGAAAACGGCGAAACGGACAGCGGCGCGCCGGTGTACGGATGCACCTGCTCGGGCAGCACCAGCGACGGCCGGGCCTTCGCCCGCGCCCAGCGCAAAAGATCGAGCGCCGATTGGAGTTCCGCGACCGAGGTCGCGCGCGCGATGGAATGCTCGGCCAGCCAGAGCGTGCAGATCAGCCACGGATTTCCAGGGATCGGATCGTCATCGCCGATGTTTCGCTGGTAGCGGTCGTTTGCGTAGCGTGCAACGCCGCCGATCTCGGTCTGCACCCACAACGTCTCCCGAATGGCGCGCATCGTCCCTTCGACCATCGCCGTGTCGGCGCCGAACGCGCCGAGGAAAAACGTGGCGAAGGTGGAGGCATCGACGGTGCGATCGAGCTCGAGCGCGTCATCAGTGAGCGTGAGTCCGCGCGCGAATCGCGACTCATCGTCGAGCCACAAATGCCGCACCATCGCATCGCGGATCTCGCCCGCGACCTTGAGATAGTGGCTGCGCCGTTCCTGTTCGTTGAAGAGGTTCGCCAGATCGGCTGCCGCGGTCAGCGCCGCGCAAACCGCGGACGCCGTGAACGTGAAAACGCCCTGCCGCTCCTCCCACATGTCGAACGACGGCAGCGGCAACTGCGTTTTCGGATCGCGGTAGCGAGCCATGAAGTCGGCCGGCTGAACGACCAGCCTGCGATACACGCTGCGGATGAATTCGAGGTCGCGCGTGCGGTCGTAATGCCGCGCCAGAAGCCAGAGCACGAGCGCCGTCGAATCCTCCTGGATCGGCAGCTGCTTCTGGCCGTTGCGCACCCACGGATTCCACGACGACGCCAGCGATCCGTCCGGCGCGTACTTGTGCAAAAAGTAACCATCGTTACTGATCGTGTCGTGCGCAAACTGCAGAAAACGGCGCGCGATCTGATGAAAGCCGGCGCGATCCATGGCGTCGGCGACGAACGCGCCATCGCGCGGCCACACATAGGCATAGTGATCGTTGTGGCCCCACTCGATGTCGGAGTCGGCCGCCGCCACGATGCCGCCCTGATGATCGCAATGCGTCTGCACGACCAGCAGCGAGCGGCGATAGAGATCGAGGATTTCCTCGGGCAGATCGCTGAGGTCCTCGCCCGATTTGTTGACCCACGTGTACCAAAGCGACGCGGTGCGCGCGATGATCCGCGCCGGCGTTTCGCTGATCACGTAGTCGTTGAGCTTGCGCACCTCGCCGTACCGCGCACCGGCGCAGATCCAGTAGTACGCGGTGTGGCTTCCGAGCGGATCGAGTTCGATCGACAGCGCGATCGTCGAATCCACCGCCCCCTGCTGGATTGCGTTCATCGACAGCTCGCCATCCTCGGCATCACGCCAGGTGCCCTCGCTGTCGCCGATTCCGGCGCGTCCGCACGAGTACTCGGCGATGCCGGAGTCGCGCTCCGTCGCGCCGCCGATCAGAAAGTACCGCTTCGCTTTGTAGTGAATGACGCTGCGCGAATCGGGATCGAACATGGCCGTGTCGGCGTTCGGACTGCCATACAACTCGAGCCCGTGATGAAAGAAAAGCTTCACCCGCCGCAGCTCGTTGCGCATGTTCCGCACGACGATCTTGCGAACGTAAACGTTGCACTCCGAATCGACGGCGTCGTAACAGCGCAGCCGGATGCCGAGCGCGTCATTGACGCAGGTGACGTCGGTAACGTTCGTCTCGCGTAGATACGTCAGCGTGCGCTGCCAGCCATCATCCTCGACCCACGAAAACGCACCGTCCGCCGAGACGCCGAAACGGAATCGTTCGCCGGCGTGGTTCTCGAGGCCGACATGCGGAAAGTAAAAGTCGGCCAGCCGATACGCGGCATCAAATCCGAGAACGAGTGAACCGTTGCCGATGAGAAGGTCGCGAGCCAATGGGAGGCGAAGTTTACAACTCCCGTCGGCGTAGCCGGCGTAAGAACCGTAGCCCACGCGTTCACGCGTGGGAAAGGGTCCGCGATATTTTTGGGAGCCCGCCTTGGCGGGCGAGAGAAAGCTTTCGCCCGTTAAAACGGGCTCACGAGTCTTGCGCGATCCGAAAACCCCCAGCTCAAAGCTGGGGGCTACGGTTCTTACGATAGCTACGCCACCGGGATCGCTCTTCGCAACACATGCGCCGTAAACCCATCCGTCCCCGCCTCGGGCGTAAGACGCAGCACGCCCTTCTCGACCCACCGCGCGACATTCGCGTTCACGAGCTTGGCTAAATCACCGCGAATGAAGTCGGCCCGCGTGCGCAGGATTTCGTCGATCACCGCGTCGTTTTCCTCCGGCTCCAACGAGCAGGTTGAATAGATGACGGTTTCCGACGCGAGGTCGAGCGCCGAGGAGAGAAGCTGTTTCTGCAGCTCCGCGAATGACGCCAGATCGTCCTCGCGCAGCCGCCACTTGATCTCGGGATTCTTGCGGATCGTGCCGGTCGCACTGCACGGCGCGTCGAGTAGGACGACTTGAAACTGCCGCGCGAACGGCGGCATGCGTCCGTCGCTGACAACGAGTGAAGATTTTCCGATCAAAGGACGAAGACGCGAAATCGACACGTCATTGCTCACAACCCCCGCGCCGCGAACACGCATCACCAGCGATTTGCCGCCCGGCGCCGCGGCGAGGTCGAGGACGTCGTGGCCGGCCGCGGCGGCAATGTCCGCGATGACGGCGCTTCCTTCGTCGAGTGCGAAGCCGTCCACGTCGGCGCTCGATCCTGTCAGCTTCCACATGCCGGGAACGAGCTCGGATGCCGTCGCATCCGGCGGCGGCGAATCGGTCATCGCATCGGGATATGAGAGCTCCTGATTCGCTTCGGCGATCTTCGCCGCACGCTCTGCACCGTAGAAGCGCGTCCAGCGATCGATGAGCCATGGCGGATGCGCCGTGCGCGTGGCGACGTCAACCGGCGCCGGTGCGCCTTTCGAAATCTTGCGGAGGATGGCGTTCACGAATCCGCGCGCGCGCAACGGCACGAGTGCGACGGTTTCGCCGACCGCGGCATGCGGCGCGACGCGCATGAAGAGCAGTTGCAGCGCGCCGAGGCGGAGGATGTCGCGGATCTCCGGCTCGATCCTGCTGGTTGCGAACGAATCGATCACGAAGTCGAGCCGCGAACGCCAGCGCAGGACGCCGAGGACGAGCGTGCGGACGAAGCCGGAATCGTTGGTCAGCAGCAGCGACGCATACGCAGATTCGCGTTCGATCCGGCGAAGGAGCTCGAGTGCGCGCCGGCGCTCGTTCATAGCCGATTCACGCCGCGCAAAACGTCCGCGGCCGCCGCCTTCGGTTTTCCCGGACGCTGTACGGTGATCAGCCGCAGCGCGCCGTCGCCGGTGGCGACGATGACGCCGTCGCTCGTCGCGCTGAGGATCGTGCCCGGCGAACCGTGCCCGTTTGCCGGCGCGACGTCGATCAATTTCAGATCGCCCGCGAAGATGCCCGGCCACGGATCGAAGGCGCGGAACTTGTTGTAGATCGACGCGGTCGTATCGCTCCAGGCGATCGCGCCTTCGCTCTTCTCGATTTTCGCCGCGTACGTTGCGGCTTCGTGATCCTGCCGCGTTCCCTCCGGCATCGTCGCGAGCACGCGCAGCAATGCCTCGGCGCCGATTGTCGAAAGGCGGGACGCGAGCGATGGCGTCCGTTCGTCGTCACCGATCTCCGTAGTTTCAATCGCCAGCATCGCGCCGTGATCGAGCTCCTCGTCGACGCGCATGATCGTCACGCCGGTGGTCGTTTCGCCGTGCTCGATCGCCCGTTGAATCGGTGCGGCGCCGCGGTATTTCGGAAGGATCGATGCGTGGACGTTGATAAAGCCATGCCGTGGAATCGCCAGCAGATTCGCGGACAGAATTTTTCCGTACGCGACGACAATGCCGGCGTCCGGTTTCAGCGCCGCGACCGAAGCCAGAAATTCGTCATTGCGAATTCGCGGCGGCTGCGCGAGCGGCAATCCCATGGCACGTGCTTTCACCGCGACGGCCGGCGCCTGCATCTTCATCCCCCGTCCGGCCGGCTTGTCCGGCTGCGCCACGACCAGCGCGATCTCATGCGCGCGCGCGAGCGCTTCGAGAGTGGGAACCGCGAATTCGGGAGTGCCAAAGAAGACCAGGCGCAAAGTTCAGCGATTGTATTGCTGTCATTCTGAGCCGCCGAAGCGAAGCGTAGGACGGTCGAAGGACCCCCAACCTGCTAACCCGGAAGGGTGGCGGCGAGTCGCGGTGCAAGCATCAGGGGGTCCTTCGACCGTCCTACGCT
>JBAVBF010000606.1:0-3841 GCA_049586115.1 Thermoanaerobaculia bacterium
CGACTTTTCCGCGCAGGCGAACCTGATGGCGAACGGCAAAATCTGGCCGGCGATGGCGAAGGCATATTCGGAAT
Organism: Thermoanaerobaculia bacterium; assembly: GCA_049586115.1. Lineage (GTDB taxonomy): Bacteria > Acidobacteriota > Thermoanaerobaculia > Gp7-AA8 > Gp7-AA8 > JADGNZ01. The sequence continues at coordinate 75 of JBAVBF010000606.1, forward strand.
CGACCGGCGACCTCGCCGATCGTCTGGTCGCCGCACTCGACGCCGCGCAGTCCGTTGGCGGCGACATCCGCGGGAAACAGTCGGCCGCATTGATCGTCGTCAACGGCAAATCATCAGGCATGCGCTGGCAGGACGAAGTCTTCAATCTTCGCGTCGACGACAACCCGACGCCGCTCGTCGAGTTGCGCCGGCTGGTCGCGTTGCAGCGCGCCTACAACCACATGAACGCCGGCGACCTCGCCACGGAACACAACGACAACGAAGGTGCGCTCCGCGAATACAGCGCCGCGGAAACGATCGCGTCGACGACTACCGGCGTCCCGCAGAGCCGCTACGCCGAAATGATCTACTGGCACGCCGTCGCGCTCGTGAACATGAAGCGCGTCGACGAGTCGCTGCCGCTCTTCGCGCGGGCCTTCGACATGGAACCGGGCTGGCGCGAGCTTACGCCGCGGCTGCCGCACGCAGGTTTGCTGCCGGACGACGCGAAGTTGATCGAGCGGATCGTGGGCGCGAAGAAGTAGTGCGGATCGCGGAAATCTAGCGCGGCCCGGCGATGCCGGGCCGCACTGCAGTTTTCGCTTTACTGGTTGCTCGAGCCGGACGAGCTCGAACCGCTGTCGCCGCCGGGCATCGCGTTTGAGACCGCCTGGCCGATGTCGGACGCGGTGTCCTTCACGGTGCTGACCACTTTGCTGATCACGCTGCGTGCGCCGGAGAGCGCGCCGCCCTTCTTCGAGGAACTGCGCTTCTTCGACGAGGCCTTCTTCGCAGGAGCTTTCTTCGCAGCGGCTTTCTTCGCAGGAGCCTTTTTCGAGGCAGCCTTTTTCGAGGCAGCCTTTTTCGAAGCAGCTTTCTTCGCGGCTTTCTTCGCAGGAGCCTTCTTCGACGATGCCGAAGCTTTCTTCGATGACGCTTTCTTCGAAGCCTTCTTGCTCGCGCCCTTCTTCGAAGACGACTTCTTCGATGCGGCTTTCTTCGAGGCGGACTTCTTCGAGGCGGACTTCTTCGCAGGCTTCTTGGACGCGGACTTCTTCGACGATGACTTCTTGGCGGGCGACTTCTTCGCGGATTTCTTCGAGGACTTCTTCTTGGCAGCCATGGATTTCTCTCCTATTCAAAACTGGTCGGTGGGGAGCCGTACGTTGTTCGAAAGAAAAAAATTTGTGCTGCGTGGCAACCGCGTTGCACGAATTTCAATGTAGACGAAGATGTCGCGATTGTCACGCATGCAACGGCTTCCACGATGGCTTGCAGCCATCGTGATCATCGTCTTCGTCATCGGCGAAGCGTTTTGCGTCTACCTCTTCATCCTCAATCGCCGGCTCACGCGCGAGCTCGTGAACCATTCCTGGCGCGCGCCGACGCTGATCGTCTCCGCCGCGCGCAGCAATCCGATACGCGTCGCGACGTTGTACGGCGTCGACTGGCGCATCACCCCGCCAGTGACGTTGCAATCGATTCCGGCGCATGTGTCGAACGCGTTTCTGGCGGCCGAGGATGTGAGATTTCATCATCACATCGGGATCGATCCGATCGGAATGGCGCGGGCTCTCTTCACGAACTTGCGCGCGCACGGCATCGCCGCGGGCGGCTCGACGATCGACCAGCAGATCATCAAGACGCGCTTCCTTTCGCAGGAGCGGACGTGGCGCCGCAAGATCACTGAGATCTTTCTGGCCCTGCTGCTCGACGCGCGCATGCCGAAGAACGAGATCCTCGAGGTCTATCTCAACGACGTCTACCTCGGACACAACAGCGGTAAGCCGGTGCTCGGTATCGACGAGGCGGCGCGCCTCTATTTCAACAAGCGTCCCTCGGAATTGCGCGTCGACGAAGCGGCCGTTCTCGCCGGCATGATCCGCGCGCCGAATCGCGACACGCCCGAGAAGCGTCCCGACATCGCCCGCGCCCGCCGCGACGCCATCCTCGGCGTCATGCACGATCACGACTGGATCAACGATGCCGAGTTCGCCGCGGCAAAAAATCGCGACGTCGAGTTCACCGGCGGCACGATCCCGCAGGCGCCGTATCCGTTCTACCTGCGCGCTCTTCGCGCGGAGATCGTGAAAGAGATCGGCGTCCGTCCGGTCATCGAAGGCGCGCTCACGATCGTCTGCGAAATGGATCCCGACGCGCAGCGCAACGCCGAACGCGTGGCCGCGCGCGCGCCGGCCCAACTTGAAGCGACGCATGCCTGGCTTCGCGCGCAGGCGCGCAGCGAGCCGCTGCAGGTCGCGCTGCTTTCCGTCGATCCGCGCAACGGCGGCATCCGCGCGTTGGTCGGCGGCAGCGACTACAACGTCTCTCCGTTCGACCGCACCTCGGCCATGCATCGCCAGCCGGGATCGGCGTTCAAGACCTTCGCCTACCTCGCCGCGATCGCATCGAAGAAAGTGACGACGTCGACGCTGCTGCTCGATGCGCCGGTCAGCATCGCCGTCAACGGCAACGAAACGTGGCAGCCGCACAACTACGACGATCGCTACCGAGGACGAGTGACCGTGCGCGAGTCGTTCGAGCACTCGTTGAATGTTCCGACCGTGAGGTTGTCTGAAGACATCGGCGTCGCGAACGTGGTGAACGTCGCGGAGAAATTCGGCTTTGACGAACACTTCGCGCGCATCCCCGCGCTGCCGCTCGGCGTAACCGAGGTGTCGATGCGCGAGCTCACCGCGGCCTACACACCCTTTCCGAATCTCGGCATCCGCGTCGAGCCGTTCCTCCTGCGCGAAGTTCGCGACCGCGCCGGCAAGACGCTCTACGCGCACGAGCTCGAACAGAAACGCGTGGCCGATTCCGACGCAACGTACGTGATGCACACGCTGCTGCGCGGCGTCGTCCAACGCGGCACGGCCGCGCGCCTGAAGCGTTACGGCCTCGCATACGTTGCCGGAAAAACCGGCACGACCAGCGATTACCGCGACGCCTGGTTCGTCGGCTACACCACGGACATGGTCACGAGCGTCTGGGTCGGCTTCGATCACGGCGCGCCGCTGCGGCTCTCGTCGGGCGAAGCGGCCATCCCGATCTGGGGCGCGTACATGAGCGCGATTCCGCATCAACGCGGCGAGCCGCGTCCGCCGAAGGGCGTCACCTTCCGCGACATCGATCCCGAGACCGGCATGCTCTGGCAGGACGGCTGCCCCGGTCCCATCCGCGAAGTCTTTCTCGACGGCACTGCGCCGACGCACAAATGTCCGGCCGGCTTCTTCGGCAACATCGTCCGCCACGTCTTCTTCGATCGCGACAACTTCGACGAACCGGCTGCGATCACATTCGAACAGTTTCGCAAATGGGCGAACGACGTCGATCGAAGCAGGCAGGAGGTGGAAGGCGTGTTGGGAAGGTTGAAGCACGTGTTCGGAAGGTGAGGCCACTGTCATCCTGAGCCGCCGGAGGCACGTAGTGCCGTAGGACGGTCGAGGGACCTCCTACCTGCTAACCCGGAATGGGCGGCGGTGCGCAACGAGGCGAGCACGAAGGGGGTCCTTCGACCGTCCTACGCTACTTCGGCTTCGCCTACGCAGCTCCGGCGGCTCAGGATGACAGCGTTTGACAAACCGCCATCCCCGTCCTAACCTCGCCACTCGCTGGATTGATTTGGGGTCGCTTGCAACCAGGGTAAAAAAAGCTAAATAGCCGGCAAGTTCGAAGTCGTTCTTCGATTGGCCCCATGTCAATTCCGGCGTGGGGCTTTTTTCTTATGCGCGACTTCATTCAGGCAATCGCTGACGAACACGTCTACCTCTTCGATGGTGCGATGG
>JBAVBF010000607.1:0-3120 GCA_049586115.1 Thermoanaerobaculia bacterium
GATCACGCGGAGACGCGGAGACGCGGAGAGATTTTCTCCGCCTCTCCGCGTTCTCCGCGTGAACCGTTCCCGTATGATCCTCGCGTGGCCGCAGCAAAGAAACCGATCCTCGTAGTAGCGATCGTCCTCGCCATCGCTGCGATCGCCGCCTTCCTCTACTATCGCTACTCGCGAAAACCGCAGGAAGTCGTCCTCAGCGGAACGCTCGAAGCGCGCACCGTCAACGTCGGATCGCTCGTCGGCGGCCGTGTCACGAAGACGCTGATCGACGAAGGGATGCACGTCGATGCCGGCCAGTTGCTGGTGACTCTCGAGACCGAAACGATCGACCGGCAGCTCAGCGAACAGCGCGCAGCGATCGCTGCCGCGCAGGCCGCGCTCGCGAAAGCGATCGCCGGTCCGCGTCCCGAGGAAATTTCAAAAGCCATGGCGATCGCCAGCAATGATGAAATCGAGCGGCGCCGGCAGGAACATCTCTATCACTACGGCATCGTCGCCAAAGAGCTGGCCGAGGAGGCCGCAACGAAGGCGAAGACGTCTGCTGAGGATCTGCGCATCCTTCAGAAAGGAACGCGCAAAGAGGACATCGACGCCGCGCGCGCCGACGTCGAGGCGCAGCAACGGAAACTCGAAACACTCATGAAGCAGCGCGCCGAAACGAACGTCGTCTCCACCGTCAACGGAACCGTGCAATCGTTCGGATTGCGAATCGGCGACATCGTTGCGCCGAACCAGACCGTCGCCGAGATCCTCGAATCGAGCCAGCTCTGGGTTCGCGTCTACGTTCCCGAAACGGAGTTGGGACTCCTCGCTGTCGGCCAGCCGGTGCGCGTTCACATCGATACCTATCCGAACGAAACGTTCGCCGGACACATCGCCTCGGTCAGCAGCCAGGGCGAGTACACGCCGCGCAACGTGCAGACGCGCGCGCAACGCGCCGAACAGGTGTTCGGAGTCAAAGTGCTCGTCGATCCGAATCCGAAACTCAAAGCCGGCATGGCCGCCTCCGTCGACCTCGGCGTACAAGGCCGCGCCGATTGAGCGACGACCTCGGCATCGACGTCCAGGGCGTCTCGAAGGACTTCGGCACCTTTCGCGCGCTCGACAAGATCACGCTGCAGGTTCCGCGCGGCGAAATCTTCGGACTCCTCGGTCCGAATGGTTCCGGCAAATCAACGTTGATCCGAATCCTCTGCGGCCTGCTCGTTCCGACCGAGGGACATGCGACGGTCGATGGCTACGACGTCGAGAAAGAGGGAGAGCAAGTCCGCCAGCACATCGGCTACGTCTCGCAAGCCTTCTCGCTCTACCGCGATCTCACCGTGCAGGAGAACCTCGACTTCTTCAGCTCCATCTATCGCTTGAAAGGCGCGGAGCGCAACGAGCGCATCGACTGGGCCATCAATCTCACGCACATCGGACCGTATCGCAGCCGGCTGGCCGGCGCGCTTTCCGGCGGCTGGAAGCAGCGACTCGCGCTCGCCGCCGCGCTCATGCACCAGCCGCGCGTCATCTTCCTCGACGAGCCGACCGCCGGCATCGATCCGGTCGCGCGCCGCGAGCTTTGGGACCTTCTCTTCGAGCTCGCGGCGAGCGGCGTCACCATGTTCGTGACCACGCATTACATGGACGAAGCGGAGCGCTGCGCCTCGGTCGCGTATCTCTACATGGCGCGGCTGATCGTCGTCGGCCGTCCCGATGCGTTGAAGCAACTACCGGAGGTCACGCCGGAAGGGACGAGGCGGATCGAGGCGGTGTCGAGCGAAGGCGTCGCGAAACTGATGACCAGCGCGCGATCGTTGCCGTACGTTCGCGCCGCAACCATCTTCGGCATCGCGCTCCATCTCCTGATCGACGCGAACATTTCGAACGAGAAGGTCAAGAGCGATCTCGAAGCCTTCCGCCTCGGCGGCGTGCAGGTCAATCCGATCGACGCATCGCTCGAAGACGTCTTCGTCCGCCTCACCGAAACGCGCGGCAAAGAAATCGAGGCGGCGCGGTGAACGGCTTCGCGGCCATGTTCCGCAAAGAGCTGACGCAGATGCTGCGCGACCGCGGCACGCTCATGTTCGCCATCGCCGTCCCCGTTTTCGAGCTGATCCTTTTCGGCGTCATCGACATGAACGCGAAGAACATCCCCACGGCTGTTTTCGATCAGAGCCGCACGCAGGAAAGCCGCCGGCTCATCGAGCAGTTCGGCAACACCTCGTACCTGAGCGTGAAGACGCTGGTCAGTTCGCGCGCGGAGTTGCAGCACGAGATCGTGGCCGGCCACGCGCAGGTCGCCGTCGAAATCCCGCCCGACTACGCGCGCAACATCGAATCGAAACGGAAGGCCGACGTACTGATCATGATCGACGGCTCCGATTCCAGCGTGGCCTCGCAAGCGCTGGCGGCGGCGAACGGCGTCGTGCTCGCGAATTCGATCGACGCGCTGATGGCAAAGAGCGCGGAACCGCTCGTCGAAGCGCATCCGGTGATGATGTTCAACCCCGACATGCGCAGCGCGAACCTGCTCATCCCCGGTCTGATCTCGATCCTGCTCACCTTCTCCGGCACGATCCTCTCCGCCTTTGCCATCGTCAAAGAGCGCGAGCGCGGCACGCTCGAACAGCTCATGGTCACGCCGGTCTCGCCGCTGGCCGTCGTCACCGGCAAGCTCCTCCCGTATCTCGGCCTCGCGTACGTGCAGTTGCTACTGATCCTCTTCCTGATGCGCTTTCTCTTCGCGGTTCCGATCCACGGCAGCCTCTCGCTGCTACTCCTGCTCGCGCCGATCTACCTTCTGGCGCTGCTTTCCGTCGGCCTGCTGGTCTCGTCGCGCGCAAATTCGCAGATGGAAGCGATGCAGCGCGCGATGGGAATCCTGCTGCCGTCCGTGCTCCTCTCCGGCTACGTCTTTCCGATCGCGTCGCTGCCGCTACCGCTGCGCGTGGTTTCGTACGTGCTTCCCGCCACGCACTTCATCAAGATCGCGCGCGGGATCGTGATCCGCGGCGCGACGTTCTTCGATCTCTGGGATTCGGTTGCGGCGTTACTCGTGATCTCGGCAGTGCTCATCGCCGCCAGCGCGCGAGCTTTTCAGAAAACGGTGACTTAAATTGCCGACGATGCTCGAAC
>JBAVBF010000608.1:0-4469 GCA_049586115.1 Thermoanaerobaculia bacterium
CCCTGAGGGGGTCCTTCGACCGTCCTCCGGCGGCTCAGGATGACAGTTCACTCCAGCGCCGCGTGCGCGAAGCTGCCGATCACCGCGGGCTTGATGCCCCAGATGTCGCGCGCGTATTCGGCGATCGTCCGATCCGAGGAGAACTTCCCCATCCGCGCGATGTTCAGCAGCGACTTGCGATTCCACTGGACGCGGTCGAGCCACGCTTCGTCGACGCGCTGCTGCGTTTCGATGTACGGCTCGAGATCGGCGAGATGGACGTATTCGTCGCGTGCGCTCAGCAACTTCGCCACGATCGGACGGAAGAGATCCTTATCGCCGCGCGAGAAATGGCCTGCGGCGATCGTGTCGACGACGCGGCGGATGTTGCGATTCGCGCCGAGGTAGTGCTCGGGGGTGTAGCCGGTTCTGAGGAGCGACGAAACCTCCTCGGCTCGCAGACCGAAGATGAAAATGTTCTCCTCGCCTACTTCGTCGCGGATCTCGATGTTCGCGCCGTCGAGCGTGCCGATCGTCAGTGCGCCATTCAGCGCGAGCTTCATGTTGCCGGTGCCCGACGCTTCCTTCCCCGCCGTCGAAATCTGTTCGCTCAACTCCGCCGCCGGAATGATCGCCTCGGCCAGCGTGACGCGATAGTCCGGCAGGAAAACGACGCGCAGCCAGTCGCGTGTACGAGGATCGGCGTTCACGACTTCGCCGACCGCGTGGATCAACTTGATGATCAGCTTGGCCATGAAATAGCCGGGCGCCGCCTTGCCGGCGAAGTAAAACGTGCGCGGCGCCAGCGGCGGCTGCTGGTCTTCGACGATCTGCCAGTAGCGGTCGATGACGTGCAGGATGTTGAGCAGTTGCCGCTTGTACTCATGCATCCGCTTGACCTGCACGTCGAACATCGAATTCGGATCCACGATGATGCCGGTCAGCTCCTTCGTCAGTTGCGCCAGCGCGAGCTTGTTGCGGCTCTTGACCATCTCCAGGCGCTCGAGGAGTCCCGCATCGTCGGCGAAGAGCTCCAGCCGGCGCAGCTCGTCGAGATTGCGGATCCAGCCGTTGCCGATGGCGCGCGTGATCAGCGACGCCAGCGGACGATTCGCGTGCAGCAGCCAGCGGCGCGGCGTCACGCCGTTCGTCTTGTTGTTGAAGCGCTCCGGATAGAGCTTGTGAAACTCCGGGGCGAGCGTCGTCTTCACCAGCTCCGAATGCAGCGCGGCCACGCCGTTGATCGAATGGCTGCCGGCCATCGCCAGGTTGCCCATCCGCACATTGCGGCGTTCGCCGTCGTCGAAAAGCGAGACGCGTTGCTGCATGACCAGGTCGCCCGGAAACCGCCGCTCGACCTCGGCCACGAGTCTCCGATTGATCTCCTGCATGATCTGCAGGTGCCGCGGCAGCAACCGTTCGAGCAGATCGAACGGCCATTTCTCCAGAGCCTCGGGCAGCAGCGTGTGATTCGTGTAGCCGCACGTCGCCACGGTCGTCGCCCACGCCTGCTCCCACGGCTGCGCGTAGTCGTCGATGAACAGCCGCATCAGTTCGACGACGGTGAGCGCGGGATGCGTGTCGTTCATCTGGATCGCGACTTTGTCCGCGAACTCATCGAACGAATCGTGTGTCTCGAGGTAACGCTTGACGATGTCGCGCACCGAACACGCGACGAGGAAGTACTCCTGCAGCAATCGCAGCTCACGTCCGCGGTCCACGGAATCCGACGGATACAGGATCTTCGAAATGGCCTCGGTGTTGATCTTGTGCTGCACGGCGGCGATGTAGTCGCCGGAGTTGAAGATGCCGATGTCGAATTCGTCCGACGAGCGGGCCGTGAAGAGCCGCAGCACGTTGACCGTTTCGCCGCCAAATCCGGCGATCGGCATGTCGTACGGCACGCCGACGATGAGCTTGAAATCGACCCACGACGGCTTGTAGACGCCGTCAACGGTCGTGTGCGCGATCGCGCCGTAAACCGGAACGACGATCGATTCGTCCGGCCGCTCGATCATCCACGGCGATCCGCCTTCGTCGAGCCAGTGATCCGGCTTCTCGTGCTGATAGCCATTCACGAACGTCTGCCGGAAAAGTCCGAACTCGTAGTTGATGCCGTAGCCGAAACCGGGCATGTTCTGCGAGGCGAGCGAGTCGAGAAAGCAGGCCGCGAGCCGTCCGAGACCACCGTTGCCAAGGGCCGCGTCGTGTTCGAGTGATTCGAGCTCTTCGAGATCGACGCCGAGCTCCGCGATGATCGCCTTGGCCTCGTCGTACAGCTCGAGGTTCGCCAGGTTGTTGCCGAGGGCGCGGCCCATGAGGAACTCCATCGACAGGTAGTAAAGCCGCTTGGAATCCTGATCGCGATACCGCCGCTCGGTCTCGCGCATGGCGTCGAGCATCGGCCGGCGCACGGCGATCGAAAACGCATGCAGCCGCTCGCGCATCGACGCCTCTTCCCACACGCGTCCCCGACCGAAACGCAGAAACGCTTCGATGCCCTCCCGCAGATGCACGAAGCGAAGCGAGACGTTGCTGTCAGATGCCGAGGAGACGGGACGCATTGCGCGATTCTATGGGAGTGCGCAGAACAAGTCCTCGATACTCGCGGCCGGAGCGCTGGCGTCTCGCCGCCGAATGGGAGGCTTGCGCCGACGTCGTGTTGCCAGCGAAGTTTGAGGGTTTGGCGGTTCGGCGGCGAGACGCCGCCGGGCCAGCCGGCGAGACGCCAGCGTTCCATCGCGACAACCCACACACTCTATTGTTGGATCGTCGGCGCCATGGTCGAAGTCGTCGTTTTCACTATGTTCGGTTGCGCCACCTGCGCTTGCGCCTGCATCGACGGCTGTTGCTGCGTTCGCGTCACGGCTTTGTTGCCGAGGTAGGCGGCGTGGCTGATGCCCATCAGGGCGATCAGGTTCTCCGGGAGTTGCGGGATCAGTACGTCGCTGATCGATTTCATGTTCGTGAACATCGCGTCGGCGGTGCCGAGGAAGACGACGGCGGAGACGATCGTGAAGAAAAACATCTGCACTTTGGACAGATCGGTCGTATGCGCGTCGGCCAGCTCGTCGCCCTGGAACAGGTCGCCGACGTTCGCGTCGCTGATGTCTTTGTTCTTGTACATCACGCCTTGCGCGGCGGTGAAGTTGCCGGCTTCGTCGTTCAGATTCGCTTGCGCGTCGGCGACCGCGGTCGGAGGCGTCCGCTTGCCGGCTTTGTTCGCATTGACGATCGACGTACCGACCGCGGATCCGAAGCTGATGCCCATCAGCATCAGCAGATCGGGGCGGAGCAGATCCTTCGCGTCGACGAGCGACATCCCCTGCCACGCGCGTCCGAGGAGGATCGTCGCGTAGTCGGCGAGGATGAGCACCGTCCAGAGCACCGCCTGAAAACGCGACAGGCTCATCACGTTGCGCTCGTTGATCAGGATTCCCCAGAAGCGGTGCGTGACGCTGACGCCGACCGCGATCATGAGCGCCGTGAGCGCGGCGACTTCGACCCAAAGCACGACGAGCGCGTTGTGTGCTGCAAAGCGCGGCGCGATTGCGACGGCGGCGACGCAGATCAGAATCGACAGTGCTGACGACGCTTTCATCGGGAACCTCTCTTTTCGTGAAGTGAAAAAAAAGGGTACTACCGGCGTGCAATCACCGCAATCGAGACGTCGTCTTCGGGCGGACGGCCGCCGGTGAAAAGGTTCCATTCGCCGACCAGCGTCTCGATCAATGCCGAGGCCGAGGCGGAAGGGTTCCAGCTGGCAATCGTTTCGACGTAGGCGTCGCCGAACTCGTTCTCGCTCGCGTTGCGCGCCTCGGTCAAGCCATCCGAGTGGAAGAGGAGCCGGTCGCCGCGATCGAGCGAACCTCGCAACTCCTGCCACTTCATCCCTGTTTTCACGCCGAGGGGATACGAGCCGGCGCCGATGCGGTCGATGACTTTGCCGCCGGCGATTTTCGCGATCTGCGGATGACCGGCAACCGTAGCGATGAACGTCCCGTCGCGTTCGAGGAGGAAGTAGCAGCAGGAGAAAAAGGATCGGGGACCGCCGGTGCGGCAGAGGATGCGATTGAGCGAGCTGATGATCGCGCCCGGCGACGGATCGACGTCGAGCTGCGTCCGCCACGCCGCGTGCGCGACCGCCATCACCAATCCCGCGGCCATGCCATGACCGGAGGCGTCGCCGAAAAGAACCGCGAGACGGCCGTCGGGAAGCGGAACGAAATCATAGATGTCGCCGCCGACGGTGTTGGCGATGCGATTGAACGCGGCGATCTCGTACTCGTTCGTCTGCGGCGGCGACTTCGGAATCAGATCGGCCTGCAGGTCGCGCGCGAGCTCGAGCTCGTCGCGAAACTTGATCTTGTCGATCAGCTCCATCGCCAGCAGCACGACCACGATCATGAACGTCGCGGTCAGTTGCAGCGCGGGCCAGAACTCGGAGTGGTGAACGCGGTTGTCGGATAGCAGCGAGCCGAGGGAGAAGA
>JBAVBF010000609.1:0-7075 GCA_049586115.1 Thermoanaerobaculia bacterium
ACCAGCAAGTCGTACCGCACCCTGCCAACACGACTGTTTCCTCGAGCGATGCAGCAGGCAATCCGATGGTGCACATTAGGGCCGTGCCCGAGGGTGCGTTCTACGACCGCTACACGCCGGGGCAGGCACGTTTCGGAGATCGTCAAGTTCGATGAGCACGAAAACCCAAGCACTTCCTCGCCTTGCACTTCTCTGTGCGTGGCAGATCCGCAGTCCATATTGAACGCCGCGTCTTCTATCGGGTCATCTGATTCAGGGATTTATCAGATTGAGGTAGAACCAATCACCGACATCGGCGGTCGGCAAACACCGAGGGAACGACGCTCACTAACGGTTCAACGCAGTGCACCGGCAGCAACAATCAACCCTCCGCCGTGATTCAGCGAACGGCCATCATGCCGAAGACATACAACGCCAAGCCGCGGAGGATGTAGATGGCCAGCAGGAGCAGCAGCGGAGACCAGTCGATGCCGCCCATTTTGTGCGGCGGCACGAGGCGGCGAAACGGACGGAGGAACGGGCTGGTCATGCGCGTGAAAATGTCGTTGAGTTGATTCAGGATCACGTACGCCTGTTTGTAGCGCCAGCGGAACGACGTCTGCGAGGCGAAGAAGAGCAGCCAGGAGATGATCACCCAGACCAGCACGATCCACTGGATCACCTGGAGAATGATCAGAAACGCGTTGAAGAATGGCGTGATGATTCCCATTTAGCAGGCTCGCTAGGTCGACAGTTTAACGCGCACTGTTGGCGGAGCCTTGGGCTACTTACGCTGCCGGCCGTGCCGGCCGGCTCCCGAAAATCGCGCGGCCGACGCGGACGATCGTCGATCCTTCCTCGATCGCAGTTTCGAAATCTTCGCTCATGCCCATCGACAGGTGCCGCAAGCCGAGCGCGTCGCGCATCGACCGCAGCTCGCGGAAGTATGGACGCGACTCTCCCGGAGTGCCAATCGGCGGGATGGCCATCAGTCCGATGACGTACAGCGACGCGAGTGCGGCAGCCTGTTTCGCGATTGCGTCGACATCGCCGCGCGCGATCCCGCTTTTCTGCGCCTCGTCGCCGATGTTGACCTGCAGCATGACTTCCTGCCGCTTGCCGTGAGCGTCCGCGGCGCGTGCGAGCTTCTCCGCGAGATCGAGTGAATCAACGGATTGGATGACATCGAACAGCTTTACGGCGTCCTTCGACTTGTTCGTCTGCAGATGCCCGATCAAATGCCAGCGCGCGCGGCCGCGGACGAGCGGCTTCTTCTCGCGCGCTTCCTGAACGCGGTTCTCGCCGACCTCGAAGATGCCGGCCTCGATCGCTTCGTCGACGAATGACGCTGGGAACGTCTTCGAGACCGCGAGCAGCGTTACGTCATCGCGCAATCGCCCCGCGCGTTCGCACGCGCGGACGATACGCGCTTCGACCTCGGCGGCATTCTCACGAATGGACACGGCGCCGCTCGATCCATCGGTCATTCGGGGTGCGCTCGGGACGATCCAGCGCGGCATTGGCGAGGCGGTCTGCGTCCTTGTTTCCGGCGCGAAGCGTGTGGCTGATCTTGAACTTCGGAAAATGCCGCGTCATCGATTTGGCGCGTTCGTACAACGGCACGAGGTTCGGATGCTTGACGCGATACCTGCCGAGCATCTGCTGCACGAGCAGCAGCGAATCCGACACGATCTCGACGTCCGTCGCGCCTTCCGACTTCGCCGTCGCCAGCGCTTCGAGCAGGCCGGCGTACTCGGCAACATTGTTCGTGGTCGTACCGAGGAAGCCGGAGATTTCGAGAATCTCGCCGTCGTCCTTGCGCATGTAGACGCCGTACGAGGCCGGTCCGGGATTGCCGCGGCATGCGCCGTCGACGTGGGCAGTGATCTTCAGGATGGGGGCATCTCCAGGTAGAGGATGCGGCTGCAGCCTTCGCAGTGCACGAGATCGCCGCGCTTGAGCTGCTGCATGACGGCGGGCCGTACGCGCGTGCGGCAGCCGTTGCACGAATCGGCCACGACCTTCGCCATGGCCACGTTCTGACGCTGCTTGAAGATGCGATGAAACTCGCGGCGCAGCCGTTCCGGAAGCGATGCTTCGATCATCGCGGCCTTCGCCTTCAACTGCTCGACCTCGGTGCGCAGATCGCCGAGCGAGTGCTGCCACGCGTCGTGCTCCGTGTCCCAGCGCGATTTCAGATCGACGTTGCCCGCTTCGAGCTCGTCGTGCTGTTTCTGCAGCCCCTCGACATCGGTCATCGTCTTGAGCGTCGAGTCCTCGAGCTCCTTGACGTGTTTGCGGGTGGAGTCGATCTCTTTCCACGCGGCGGCGTACTGCTGCTGATTCTTCACCTGCATGAGCTGGCCCTGATATTTCTTCAGAAGCTCCTGCTGGTCCGACAACTCACCGTCGACGCGGCGCCGTTCCTTGGAGTGCTGCTCGATCTGCTCGCGCAGCCGCTCCATGCTGGAGTTCACGTTCTGCCATTCGCGGTCGACGGCAGCGAACGACTCCGGCTTGTTGGTCAGTTGTTTTTCACGATCACCGAGCTGCGACAGGACTGTTTGCAACTCCCAAAGCTTTTCAACGTCCTGATTCAACCATTGCCTCCAAAGACAAAAAAGGCGTTCCGGTATTGGAACGCCTGTGCGGGATGAGACTTGCGGACCGGTCGATCGAGCATCGCACCGGCCGCGAACGATCGTCCACCCGGTCCGCGCCGGCAGGCGAGCAAATCGTTCGTGATGTGTAAGGTGACGCGCATCGTTGCCCTGGTGGGTCCACCAGGATTCGAACCTGGGACCTGCCGGTTATGAGCCGGTAGCTCTAACCGCTGAGCTATGGACCCGGACGCGCGATTCTAACAAAAGGACGGGCCGTGTCGATGGAAACTTGGGTGTGTCATCAGAGCTGCCGAAGCCAGGAGTCGCGAAGCGACGGAATGGCGAGGAGGGCGAAGGATCTCAAGCTTCCCAGGCTGCGTTGAATCCCAACAGATTTCAGCAAAGCTTGCGCATCTTGAGATCCTTCATCGTCCTGCGCCGCGCTCGCCTTCAGCTCGCCGGCTTCGGCGATTCAGGATGACAGACGAATCACCGGATCTCGACCCGGTCGCCGATCTTCATTGAATAGCGCATCGCCACGATCTTGCCGGTGGCCGTGTGGGTATTCGTCGTCAGGATGCCGACTTCGCCGAGAACCTGGTGACGCTCGCCGGGGCTGACGTTGTCGCGGTAAACCGTCAGGAAGTCTCCGGGCTGGAGTTGATCGGCCTGTCCGAGGTTGACCTGCACGAGCAGACCCTCGCCGAGGGCCGTGTCCCAGCCGCCTTGTGCGCTGACGATGAAGCCGTTGCGCTTGCCGCTGTTGGGATCGCAGAAAGCCGGCATATCGGGTATGCGCGCCAGAGGAATCGGAATCTGCGGCAGCGGCTTGAGGCGCGCGCCGATGTGGATGTCATTGCACGACTGCGTGATGATGCCGCGGGCATGGTGATCGTCGGCGCAAAGCACGCGAATCTGTCCCTGGTAGACGTACTCCCGTCCGACCACCTGCGTCCGCTTATTCGGATGCGTAACCAGCTCGCCGCTTTCGACCACGATGTAGGTATCGCCGGCGACGAGGCCAGTGGCCGTGCCGCCGTCGAGCATCACCAGATCGCCGGCCGCGCCGGTAATGTCCTGCCGGACCTCGCCGGCCTGATATCGCATCTCGGCGTCTTCCCACGACTGAATCGAGTTCGGCATCGGCTCGGCCGGATCGCCGATGTAGCCGTAGCAATAAACGTCGAATTCGGTTCCGAGCGGGACGGGACTGCGGCTGCCGCCGACAGCGTCCGCGGCGGTGATGAAACCGTCGCCCGTTGTGGAGGTCGAGGTGCCGGTTGCAGCGGCCGGTGCCGCGGCAGTCTCCGGCATCAGCGCGGGAGGAGTGGTCGCATCGGAGGTCGTGGTCGCGTTTGAAATCTGCTGCGCGGTTTCGGAATCGATCAGAAGGACGTCGCCGGGATAGATCCAGTGGGCGTCCGTGATCCAGGTATTCGACTCCCAGAGCTGCGGCCAGGTATAGGCGTTCTTGAAAAACTGCTGCGCGAGACTCCAGAGCGTGTCGCCCTGTTTGATCGTGTACGTTTTCGAGCCGGCTGGCCAGGTAGCGGGATCAGGCGGGTTGTACGCCGTCCAATGATCGCCGGCGCGATGAAGCTCGCGGGGCGGATGCGAAGAGGACTTCCGGGCCGCGCCAAATGCCGGGATGGCGACCACAAGCAGGAGAACGGGAACCACCACCCTACGCACACTGACCATTTTCCCCTCCCAAGGTTGTCGAGGTCGGAAAACGTTATCCCAAGCAGGCGTTTGCGGTCAAGTTTCGGAAGGGACGGGAGTTGCGGTTGCGAGGTGCTTACCGCAGCGTCAGTACCGCATCGTCGCCGGCCAGCGCCGCGCCGTGCTGGTCATCGAACTTCTTCAGCTCCTGCTTCCGCTTCTCGTAGCGCGACATGACCTTCTTCACGTACGAGCGCGTCTCGCGGAACGGCGGCACGCCGTTGTAGCGGCGGACGTTGCCTTCGCCGGCGTTGTAGGCGGCGATGGTCTTGGTGAGGTTGCCGTCGAAGCGGCGATTCAGATATTTGAGGTACTTGGCGCCCGCGTCGACGTTCTGTTCGGCGTTGTAGAGGTTATCCGCGCCAAGCCAGCGTCCGGTCTTCGGCATCAGCTGCATGAGACCGCGCGCACCAACCTGCGAGCGCGCGTTCGAGCGGAAGCGCGACTCGGTTTCGACGACGGCCGCCACCAGCGCGGGATCGACGTCGTACTTCTGCGCCTTGGCGTGGATGATGTCGCCGAACGGAACGGCGTTGGCGAAGAACTGCTTGCGGATCGCGACGTTGATTCGCTGCATCTCGCGATGGAAGACGTCGTTCGGCTGCGCCTCCGCCGTCTCTTCCGTGGCCGCTGGCGCTTCCGGAATCCAGGCGTCGTCGAACAGCCGGATGCGCCGCGTGACCAGGCTGTTGGGCAACGTGCGGGAAAGCTTGAAGACCGAGTTGCCGGCGAAATCATCGCCGAGCTTCGCGACGACTTTCGAATGGGCGCCTTGCTGCTGAAGGACTTTGACGGTATCGAGGTCCTTCAACACCAGAAAGTGGACGCCCTGAAATGCCTCGGTGACGCCACCGACCGAGAGCGCCGCGCCGACCAGGAGCGTGGCCGCAGCCCGGCCGCCGATCCAGCGAAGCGTGCGGTGCGACTGCGCCTTGCGGCGCGCTTTCGCGGAACGCATCGACAGCGAATCTGACAGCGAGCGCTTTTTCGTGGGCATCGGCCTCCCTCAGTTATTTTCGATACGAATAAGATTCGTTTCGCGCGGTGGTGAACCACCTTTCCGAGGAGGTTATGCCGCGCCTGGACAAGCGTCACTCTGCCGAAAGCGGGCCAAGTGGTTGCGTGCTGGGAAGTTATTCGCCGAATACGAATGCTGAAAACTTTTCGATCCGGCAGTCCTGAGCTCGCCACGCGTCCGGCGGTAGTCCCGCTTTGCGGCAGGTCTGCTCCAGAAAGGTCTGGCGATCCCATCCGTACTCAGACGCGACTTGCGGCAGCAGAAGGCCCGCATACGATCCACGGCTGATGATCAGTCCATCGCGTCCGACGACGATCTCCTCGATGTCCGAGACGCGTTCGATCGGTCTCATCACGGAGATTTCGAGCTCGAGCTGTTCGAGCTCTCCCGGCGCGAGCGGCGGGAAACGTGGATCGCGAAACGCGGCGGAGATCGCGCTCGAGGCCACGGCTTTGTACAGCGGCTCGACGGCGCGGATGGAACCGATGCAGCCGCGCAGATCGCCGTCGCGAGTCAACGTCACGAACGCGCCGGCCGGCTGTCGCAGCGTCTCGTCGAAATCGTCAGCCTTTCAATCGGGCGCACCGCCGCCGAGCACGACCGCGATCGATTGCCGGGCAATGCGCAGGAGCGTCTTGCGTTGCTCTTCATTCAATTCGAACATTCGTCAAACCGGCGTCCGCGAGCCGCGGATCAGCATCAGGTTGCGGATGTACACGATCAATGCCGGAGCCTGGCCGAGGATGATGACGGGATCGCGGCGGAAGACGCCGTAGATGGTCATGAGGATGCCACCGACGAGCGACAGGTACCAGAACGTTACCGGCACATGGCTGGCCTTGCGGCGTTCCGAAGCGATCCATTGCACGAGGAAACGCGCCGCGAAAAGCGCCTGCGCGACGAAGCCGAACGCGGCGAGAAGGTCCCAGTGCCAGGTGCGGGGATCGTAAGCGTGCATCTTTTTTCGAAGTTTATCCTGCGGACGCGACGCGAGACGTCAGGATCGCCGGCGGCGCCGCGGCATCACTCGACTTCGTTTACCCGATACGTCAGCACCCGCTTCGACATCCACCGCACGGCCACGCAATCCGCCAGCCCGCGAAACGCGCGATTCATCGCCCCGTACTTGGAAATCCCGAACTTCCGCGGACGGTGATTCACCGGCATTTCCACGACTTTGTAGCCGTGCATGCGCACCAGCGTCGGCAGGAAGCGGTGCATCCCCGTGTACAGGCGGATGCGGTCAATCGCCTCGCGCTTCACGAGCTTCAACGAACAGCCGGTGTCGGTGATGCGATCGTTGGTGATCCAGTTGCGCACACCGTTGCCGATCTTCGACTGCATCCGGCGCGACCACGTATCGTGACGGTTGACGCGCACGCCGATGACCATGTCCGCCTTGCGCTCGTCGAGCACGCGCATCATGGCCGGGATGTCGGCGGGATCGTTCTGCAGATCGGCGTCGAGCGAGACGACGTACGTCCCGCGCGCCGCCCGCCAAGCCGCATCGAGCGCCGCGGTCTGTCCGCTGTTTTTCTCGAAGGTGAGCACGCGCAACCCCGGGTGCTTCGCTCTGCTCGCGCGCAACACTTCCAGGCTGCGATCGGTGGAACCATCGTCAACGGCAACAACTTCGTATGACCACTTGCCATCCAACGCCTTCGCGATCTCGTCGAGAAGGATGGGGATGTTCTCTTCCTCGTTGAAGACCGGGAAGACCACGGAGAGATCGGGCATCGCTCGAAGTTTATCC
>JBAVBF010000610.1:0-3556 GCA_049586115.1 Thermoanaerobaculia bacterium
CGCCAAGGACGGCTACCACGATGGCGACGGCGAGGAGGGCGTAGGTGATAAGGAAGGTCTGGTCGAAGATCTTCATCACTTCGCCGCGGATCTCGCCGTTGGTGACGGCGAAGGCGTGGTACTTCGGACCGAACATCGTTTCCAGCCGGCGGCGTGCGCCGTCGCGGGTGATGCCGGGCTTGAGATAGATGACGACGGTGGTGATGCTGTCGTCGCCGAAGGAGCGGACGTAGAGCGCGCGGTCCATGGCGATGACGCCGCGGTCGTTGGAGTAATCGCGGTAGACGCCGGTGATCGGGAAGCGGCGCGGGCCGGACGTCGTCGTCAGCGTGATGCTGTCGCCAATTCCTTTTTCGTACTTCAGCGCAAAACTCTCCGATACGACCACGCCCTCGTTCGCGATCGCGTTGCGCAGCGCCTCGGCGGACCTATGCGGCGCGATCATCGGGAGGTCGCCGAATCGGGAGGCGACTTCGAAGTCGCCGCTGGCGATGGTGACGACGGCATCGCCGTATGCGACGCCGCGTCCGCTGGCGCGGTCGAAGGCGGCGATGAAGGGGACTTTTTCCAGATCCGCCGAGATCGCGTTCGGGAACGCGGCAGCGTCGGCGTTCGAGAGACCTTTCGCAGGACGGAGCCAGAGGTCGGAGCTGACGGTTTGATCGACCCAGACGCGGACGGTTTCGCGGAAGCTGCCAACCATCAGTGCTACGGCCACCATCATTCCGATGGCGAGCGATAGCGCCGCCGAGGCGATGGAGGTGCGGCGCAGCGAGGCGGGGATCGATGCCGAGGCAAGCTCGCCGACGATGCCGAAGATGGCGCGATATGGAACTCGCAGCAGGTTGGAAATGCCGGTCACGATCATCGGTGCGAGCGCGGAGAAGCCGGCCACGACGAAGAGGACGGCGATGTATCCGGCGACGGCGATTCCGTTCCATGCGGGCAGGCGCGAAAGAAGCGCGGCGATGACGAAGCAGGCGATTGCGATGACGATCATCGTGAGCGGTCGCGTTTTTCGCGCGGCCGTCTGCGCTCCGGAGAGCAACAGCGTCGGACGCACTTGCGAGGCTTCGATCGATGGTTGGATCGCGGAGAGCAGCGACAGGATCGTCCCGACTGCCACGCCGGCCGCGATGATCCCCGGCGTCAGCGCGATTGCCTCGGGTGTCGAGCTGACGTAGAGCGCATTGATGGTGCGGCCGATGAGGCGGAGGATCAGCCACGCGAGACCGCGGCCGAGGGCGATGCCGGCGAGGGAACCGATCGCGCCGAATACGAGGCCTTCGGCGAGGAACGCGCCGAAGATTTGTGTGGCCGAGGTGCCGAGGGTTTTCAGGACGCCGACGTCTTTGCGGCGGCGGAGAATCGAGATCAGCACGGTGTTGTAGACGAGGAACATGCCCACCAGCAGCGCCACGCCGGCGAGTGCGAAGAGGTTGACGCGGAAGGCGCGCAGCATTTTCTCGACGCGTTCGTTGCGGCGGGCGGGGCGTTCCAGACGCGCATTCGTTGGGAGAACCTTCCTGATCGCCGCGAGCACCGGATCATTCGGCACGATCAGATCGATGCGTGTCAGGCGTCCTCCGAAACCGAAGGTCGACTGCGCGGCGGCGATGTCGGCGATGGCGATGGCGCCGTTGAACGCGGTGGCGGGTCCGCTCGCTTCGAGGAGGCCGCGGACGATCATCGTGCGGCGGATGCCTTTGATGTTGAGTGTCAGCGCGGATCCGAGTTTCAGCCCATGCTCGCTTGCGAACGTCGCGGGGAGGACGACCGAATCGTCGCGCAGGATTGCCAGATACGTCGCGGCCGATTTGTCGTCGCTGGTGACGACGCTGGCGTAGCGGTAGTCGCGGAAGTGGAGATCGGAAAGCATGTCGACCGCGAGCAGGCGGATCGGTTGCTGCCACGGCTCGGCCATCCCTTCGACGTCGATGACCGGCGCGAAGCGGACGCCTTCGTGCCAGAACGGCTGCAACGCCAGCAGGACGTCTTCGCTGAGTCCGACGTCCGACACGATCATGTAGTTGGCGCGGCCGGCGACGGCGTCGACCGATTCCTGAAACGCGCGCAGCGCGCTTTGATTGGACAGCGCAATGGCGACGACGACCGCGACTCCGACGGCGATGCCGAGGATGGTCAGCATGGTTCGCATGCCTTCGCGAAGGATCGGGCGGATTACCAGGGCTTTGAGGATCATGTTCGGAGGGTGGGGCGTGAGGAGTGGGGTGTGGAAGCCTCTGGTGGCGTCGCGAGCTTCTTCTCCGACTCCCCACTCCCGACTCTCCACTCCCGATTCACCTTCCCATCCGCTACCTCCACCACGTAGTCGCCGAACGCCGCGGCGCGTTCCGAATGCGTCGCCATCACGATCGTCGGACGCCGTGATTTGTGGATTCCGCGAATGAGGTCGAGGATCATCTCGCCGTTTTTCGAATCGAGGTTGCCGGTCGGTTCGTCGGCGAGGATCAGCGGCGGGCGATGGATCACGGCGCGTGCGATGGCGACGCGCTGCATCTCGCCGCCGGAGAGCTCGTTGGGAAAGTGCGACGCGCGATTTCCGAGTCCGACTTCCTCCAGCACCTCGGCAACGCGCGGTTTGATTTCACCGCGCGAGACCTTCGCAAGTGAAAGCGGGAAGGCGACGTTCTCGAAGACGTTCAGCGTCGGAATCAGGTTGAAGAACTGGAAGATGTAGCCGATCGACCTTCGGCGCAGCATCGTCAGATGCGATTCGTCGAGCGCGGATGTATCGACGTCATCGAGCAGCAGCCGTCCCGATGCCGGACGATCCACCGCGCCGATCAAATTCAGCAGCGTCGATTTTCCGCTGCCCGATGCGCCCATCAGCACCGCGAAATCGCCGGAGGCAATTTCGAGCGAGACGTCGTCGAGCACCTGCACCGCCGCCGATTCGTCGCTTCCCGCGTACGCGTGCGTTACGTGATCGAGGCGGATGCGCATGGCGCGCGATTGTACGCGCGGCACGAACGCTGCAATTCGAAGCGCGCCGCCTCTGATAGGCTGCGCGTCGAAGGAGAACGTCATGGAAGAAACGACCAGCGGTGCACCCGGAGCGGGCGGCGAAGGTGCCGGCGGCGATGCCGGGTCGCGCTTCGGCAAGGCCAAGGATTTCGTCAACGAAAAATATGAGGCGGCGTCCGACTTTACGCGCAGTCAGTACAACCGCGCCAAAGAGAAGATCGACGACGTCGACTTCGGCGCGATTACCGATCAGGTTCGCAGCTACGTCCGCTCGAATCCCGGAAAAGCGCTGCTGATCTCCGTCGGCGTCGGCTTCCTGGTCGGACTGCTTTTGCGCCGCGACGGCGACGATGATTGAGGAGTAGCGATGGCAACCACACGAGACGACGATCACGAGCGCGCCGCTGCCGGCATGGACTACGACTTTCCGATCCGCGAGAAAGCCGCGCAGCTCGGCAACGCGCTGGCCGATAGCGGACCGGAAGCGCTGTTCGAGGAGATCGAGAACCTGCTGCCGGAATCGTGGCGCGAGCACATACGCACTTTCCCGATCGCCGCGGTCGTCCTC
>JBAVBF010000611.1:0-6007 GCA_049586115.1 Thermoanaerobaculia bacterium
CGCCAAGGACGCTGACGAAGCCGCGGACCTGACGAAGAAGATGATCGGCATGACGCTGATCACGCACCAGACCGGCCCCGAGGGACGCGAGGTGCGCAAAGTCCTGATCGAGGAAGCGCTCAACATCGACAAGGAGCTCTACCTCGGCATTACGCTCGACCGCCGGATCGGAATGCCGGTGGTGATGGCGTCGAAGCAGGGCGGGATGGAAATCGAGGAAGTCGCCGAGCGCGATCCCTCCGCGATCCACCGCGAGCCGATCGATGGCGTCCTCGGCGCGCTGCCATTTCAGGCGCGTTCTGTTGCAAATGCGCTCGGCCTTACCGGCGACGCGTACAAAAAGTGCGTCGATTTTGTGCAGAAACTGATGCGCTGCTACATCGACACGGACGCGTCGCTGGTCGAGATCAATCCGCTGATGGTGACGACGGAAGGCAACGTCTTCGCGCTCGATTGCAAGATGAACTTCGACGACAACGCCATGTTCCGCCACAAGGATCTGGCGGAGATGCGCGATCTGAACGAAGAGGATCCGCTCGAGGTCGAGGCGTCGAAGTTCGGGCTGAACTACATCACGCTCGATGGCAACGTCGGCTGCATGGTGAACGGCGCGGGGCTGGCGATGGCGACGATGGACATCATCAAGCTCGCCGGCGGACAGCCCGCGAACTTCCTCGACGTCGGCGGCGGTGCAAGCGCGGAGCAGGTCAAGAACGCCTTCCGCATCATCCTCTCGGACAAGAACGTGAAAGCGATTCTGATCAACATCTTCGGCGGCATCATGCGCTGCGATCGCATCGCCGAGGGCGTGGTTAGCGCATCGCGCGAGATCGGGCTGCCGGTGCCGGTCGTCGTCCGCCTCGAAGGAACGAACGTCGACCTCGGCAAGGAAATCCTGAGCAATTCAGGACTCCCGCTGATCACCGCCGACGGCATGTGGGACGCGGCGCAAAAAGTGGTCGCAGCCGCGAAGCGGCAAGACCATCCTGAGCGAAGCGAAGGATCTGCAGCCGCGCAAGGAAATAGCTGATGGCCATCTGGGCAGACAAGAACACACGAGTGATCGTGCAAGGCATCACCGGCCGCGAGGGAACGTTCCACGCGATTCAATGCCGCGACTACGGCACGCAGGTCGTCGGCGGCGTGACGCCGGGTAAGGGCGGCACGACGCACGAAGGTTTCGCGGTCTTCAACAGCGTTCGCGAGGCGCGCGAAAAAGCGGGCGCGAATTGCTCGCTGATTTTCGTGCCGCCGCCATTCGCGGCCGACGCGATCATGGAGTCGGCCGACGCCGGAATCGAATTGATCATCTGCATCACCGAGGGCATTCCGGTGAACGACATGATGCGCGCGCACGATTTTCTGCGGAAGTCGAACGCGCGGGCGATCATGTCGGGCGCGATGCCGTCGCGCCTGATCGGTCCGAACTGCCCCGGCATCATCACGCCGGGCGAAGCGAAGATCGGCATCATGCCCGGCCACATCCATCGTCCCGGCCCGATCGGCATCGTGTCGCGCTCGGGAACGCTGACGTACGAAGCAGTCGGTCAGACGCGCGCGCTCGGGCAATCGACGGCAGTCGGCATCGGCGGCGATCCATTGCCCGGCACGAATTTCATCGACTGCCTGGCCGCATTCGAAAGTGATCCAGCCACCGAGGCAATCATCATGATCGGAGAGATCGGCGGATCAGCGGAGGAGGAAGCGGCGGCATTCGTGAAGGAGTCGGTCACGAAGCCAGTCGTCGCCTTCATCGCCGGCCAGACCGCGCCGCCGGGACGCCGCATGGGCCACGCCGGCGCGATCATCAGCGGCGGCAAAGGAACGGCGTCCGAGAAGATGGATGCGCTGCGAGCCGCAGGCATCCACGTCGTCGAAGCGCCGAGCGAGATGGGCGCGAAAGTGGCGGAGGTTTGGAAGGGACGTTAGCCAGCGGCCAAGCTGAGCCCCTTCGGCCTACGCGAGGGCAGGCAGTATCAGACGCTGGCCGAAGTCGGCATCAGTGAAACGTTTAGGTGGCGTTGCGGAGCTATCCGTTGAGAAGACCAGCCTTGTTAGCACGGTTCAAGTACACGAGAGCCGCGATACCGATGACCGTTCCAACTGGGATGTTCAGCAGAGAGAGAAGAGCTTGGATGATTCCCAGCCGCATTGCCCACTGTTTTCCACCTTCAAGTCCCTTTGCCGTCATGTATGCCAGAGCCGCGAAAACCAGGGACACGCTGACGCCGATGGTCTTGCCCAAGACTCCGCGGTACTGGAAGAACGCAAGGAGCGCTCCAGCAACATTTCCGACCGTCGAGATGTAGAAAATGTTTGAGGCACTGATCTGGCCTTTTTCGCCAGGGTCAGGTCGTACGGATTCGAACATTCAGCCACCTAATTTCAGAGCTTTATGGGCTGACCGGATAGCCACGGAGCTCGGGGATGTCCTCTTCGATACCGACGCCGTGAAACCGTGCTGCGAGGCGAGTTCCGAGTCCCAAGCTCTCGATGTCGTCGCTCTTGACGGTGGCGCGAAGAATCTCCAGTGTTTCTGCCTGCGTAGTGCGGCCGTTGCGGTAAGCGCGTAGCCGGATTTTGTACAGCAAATCGTCTTCGATTTCGTCGATCACGAGTTCAGGCATCGCGAAGAATTGTACCTCTGGCTTGCGTCGAAGCTCCAAACGGGTTACGGCTGCACTTCCTCCACCTTCCCGCTCTTCAGGTTGAAGTACGCCACGATCATCCGGCTTTGTGATCGAGCACGGCTTTGCGGATCACCGCGCTGTGCGCGAGGTATGTGGCGGAGGTTTCGAAGGTGCCGAGCTAGCTAAGAGTTAGCCGCCCTTACTTTTTTGGTGGCGGGATATCCCAATGAATGCTTTCCACTTTCCCGCTCTTCAGCGTGTAGTACGCGACCACGACCTTCACCTGGTGGCTGCGTACGGCGTTCCCGATCACCGTGCTGTTCAGGACTATGTAATCGGCGGACGCCTTGGCGTTCGCGATGATTGCGGCGCGAAAATGATCATTCTCGCGCGGATCGATGCCTCGAAACGATTCCCGAATGCGTCTGACCAGCGCGAGAAGGCTGGGCGTGCCGGGATCTGTCTTCTTCAACGCCTCCTCGACTGCGCCACAGCGTTCGTGAGCAAGGACGACGATAAGCTTTGCATAACCCTGAACGACCGCGTATTCGATGCTGGCGACGGCGAAGGTGTCGGCCACGTTGCCGGCAGCGCGCACGACGAAGAGATCGCTGACGCCGCGGTGAAATGTGAGCTCCGGAGGAACGCGGCTGTCGGAGCACGAGAGGACTGTTACGTGCGGTTGCTGTTTTAACTCCGTCGCTTCCCGCCTCTTGTCGAGCAAGGTGTATGTGAGGCTTCCGCTTTGATAAGAACCGTTGCCCGTCATCAACTGCGACCACAGCGAGTCGCCGGTCAACGGTGGTCGGATTGGCGGCGGCTGTTGGGCCGCCAGCGGGAGGACGAGTCCGAGGATGAGTAGCGCGATCGGTAAAACGCGGGATTTGCGCATTGATGGACCTCCAGACCGGTGATTCTAGCGCCGATTGATGACGAGCTCGCTAATATCCACAGGCCGCTCAATCACATCGACGATCACGGCCGCGACTTCAGCCGGATCCATGAATCCGGCACGCGGTTCCGGCCAGAACGGCGTGTTCATCCCGCCCGGTGCCACGGCGATGATTTTCAGCTTCGTGCCCTTCGCCTCGGCTTTGAGCGCTTCGGTGTAACCGCGCGCGCCCCACTTGGCAGCGCAGTACACAGTCTCGTTCGCCTTGCCGGTGAGCGCGGCGGTGGAGAGGACGTTGACGATCGTTCCGCCGTGCTCTTTGAACCGCGGGGCGAGCAGTTCGCAGAAGTTGATGGTGGCGATGAGATTGGAGTTGATGATCGCAGCGATCGCATCGTCATCGTATGAACCTGCAGGCCCGAAGATGCCGATGCCGGCGCAGTTGATGAGGAGATCGACCGTGCCGAGGCGTTCGGCGGCTTCGATGGAGCGCAGGGCGATCGCGCGTTGCGACGCGTCGCCGGAAACGTCAGCCGTTTCCCGGCGTGAGACGCCGATCACTTGCGTTCCTCGGCTTCGCAGAAGATCGGCGATCGACAATCCCAATCCGCTCGATGCGCCGGTGACGATGGCGGCCATGCGCGGAGTTTAGGCTCAATACCAGTCGAGCCAGCGTTCGTCGAGCAGCTTTCGTTGGCCGCGTCCGTCGATG
Source organism: Thermoanaerobaculia bacterium (assembly GCA_049586115.1). Taxonomy (GTDB): domain Bacteria; phylum Acidobacteriota; class Thermoanaerobaculia; order Gp7-AA8; family Gp7-AA8; genus JADGNZ01. The sequence goes on from JBAVBF010000611.1 coordinate 4,235, forward strand.
ATCTCGACCTGCACATCAGTGATCGGCGGGATGTTCTTCGGGCGCGACGGAAACTCGCGGATGAAGGCCGGTTTCGTGGTGGCGTCGTACCAGCGATACCAGCGGCTGGTTTGCGGATCGGCCTTCAACGTCGCCGGCAGCCGCAGCATCCCGTTGTTGAAGAGCAGGTTCACCTCGCGAATCCCAAACGGCGAAAGCGCAATTCCGGAGAACGTCGCCGCTCCTTTCAGCGACGTCGTTTGCGGTGTGACGAGCGCGCCGAAGGTGTCTTCGTTATACGTCGAGTGTCCGCTGAGCATGGCGCGAAGGTCCGGCGAGTCGCCGCGGACGCCGACGCGGAACAGCCAGTCGCCGTTGATCCCGTCGTCGAATCGCTTCACGAATCCGAGCCGACCGACGTCGACCATGCGGCCGAGCCATTTGCCGCCGTCGGCACCGAGCGCGTCGGCGTGGACGACGACGTGTGTGACTCCGATTCGCGCCAGCTCCGGCACGAGTTCATCCGACCATGGCTGCGCTAATTGCACGATCCGCGAATACTCCGGCGGATCGAATCCGGAGACGCCGTTCACGACCGGGCGGTGATGCGCGGTGGCGTGCAGCATCACCTCGTATTCGGTGCTGTGATCGATCGGGAGCTCGATCATCGCGTGCGGCTTCGCGCTCTTCGCCCAGCGATCGAGGGGGCGGGTTTCCGTGGGCGCCATGTACCAGCGAATCGGATCATGCAGCTCGATCAGGAACGCGATGGCGACGATGGCGCCGGTCCACTTCGCGCGCCGCGTGATCAGGGCGACTGCGATTGCCACGAGAATCGCCAGCCCGACATGCGTGATGAGCGCCCATCGCGCGGGCACGCGAACGGCTCGAAAACCAGGAACGTAGTTGAAGAGGAAACGGTAGAACGGAGTGCGCAGGCCGAGGGAGCCGATGAAGCCGAGAAGGATCCAGCACCAGGCGAGAGTGAGCGGCTTCCATTCGCGCGAGACGAACGCAACGACGGCGAGACAAAGCGCGAGAGCGCCGGGGAAAAGCCAGCGTTCCGGATCGGTCGCGGCATCGTTGCGCGCCGGATAAGGCCGCCACGCGAAGTTGTTCAGCAGCCAGTCGCCGGGCAGCGCGGAAAAGCTCATCGTCTCGTTCCACGACCGCTCCATTCCGTACAGCTTCGAGGCGGCGTGATACGGGTAAAGAAATGGCGCGATGAGGAGCAACGCGATCCCGCCGGTAACTGCAATCCTTCGCAGCGGCGGGCGCAGGATGGCGATCGTCATTACGATCGCAATCGTTCCGAAGAGAAAGAAGTGGACGTTCGATAGTCCGTTCCAGAGAAGCGCGGCGCCGAAAATGATCGCGCGCGGCCAATCCGGTTTGCGCGTGTAACGGATCAGCGCGAAAAGCAAAATCGGGATCGTTCCCGCCCACACGTACTGCACGTGCGGCGCTTGCGTGAATCGATAGGGTAGAAACGCGTAGAAGATGCCCGCCGCGATTCCGCCCCAGAAACTCGCGGTGATTTCGAACGCGAGCAGATACGCGCCGAAGCCGCAAAGCGTGTATCCGAGGAGCATGGCCGCGTTGGAGGCGGTCAGCGGAGTGGCACCGAGCGCGCGCAACGGAAAGAGCACGACCGCGATGCCGTACAGATTCTCGCTGAACGCCAGCGCGTACTTTGCCGGATAGAAAACGTTCCCGTGAAACAGCTTTCCGGGCTGATGAAACGTGGCGTGCCAGTCCCAGTCGAGAATCCAGGTGTTGATGTAAGGATCGCCC
>JBAVBF010000612.1:0-1739 GCA_049586115.1 Thermoanaerobaculia bacterium
ATCGCCAGCAGACCGATACGGCCGCAACGGACACGAGCGCCCCGCCGCCGGCCGACACCGCCATGGCCGACACCTCGTCGACGCCATCCACGTCGACCTCCGCCGACACGAAGAAGAAAAAGGACGACGGCAAGAAACAGGACAGCGATCAAACCGATCCGCCGCCGCCTCCACCACCGACAGCCACGGACACCCGCGGCTGATCTCGTCCCCTCTGCGTCATCTGCGGATAAATCGTTAGAATGCGCCGCCGATGCCGCATCTCTCGTTCCAGGACCTCATCCTCCGCCTCCAGAACTTCTGGGCCGAACGCGGCTGCATGATCGAAACGCCGCTCGACCTCGAGGTCGGCGCCGGCACCATGCACCCCGCCACCTTTCTGCGCGTCCTCGGGCCCGAGCCGTGGAACGTTGGCTACGTGCAGCCGTCGCGCCGTCCCGCCGACGGACGCTACGGCGACAACCCGTTTCGGCTCGGCAAGCATTACCAGTTTCAGGTCATCCTCAAGCCGTCGCCGCTCGACGTGCAGGAGCTCTATCTCGACTCATTGCGCGCGCTCGGCCTCGATCTAACCCGCCACGACATCCGCTTCGAAGAGGACAACTGGGAGTCGCCCACCCTCGGCGCGTGGGGCGTCGGCTGGCAGATCCTGCTCGACGGCATGGAGATCACGCAGTTCACATATTTTCAGCAGGCCGGCGGCATCGATCTCGCGCCGATCTCCGCCGAAATCACGTACGGCCTGGAGCGCCTGACGATGTTCCTCTCCCGCCAGCCCTCGGTCTACGACATCGAATGGGGCGCCGGCTTCGGCTACGGGCCGGTGCGCAAGCAGGATGAGTTCGAGTTTTCGAAGTACTACTTCGAGACCGCGAACGTCGACATGCACTGGAAGCTCTTCGAGATGTACGAGGGTGAAGCACGGCGCTGCCTCGATGTGAAGCTCGTTCTCCCCGCGTACGACTGGACGCTGAAGTGCTCCCACGTTTTCAACACGCTCGACGCGCGCGGCGCCGTCTCGGTCACCGAGCGCGTCGGCATCATCAAACGCGTTCGCGAGCTGGCCGTCGCCTGCGCGCATCAGTTCCTCGACGCCCGCGAAGCGCTCGGATTTCCGCTGCTGAAGGCGTCCAATGGCTGAATATTTTTTCGAGCTGCTGACGGAAGAGATTCCGGCGTGGATGCACGACGCCGCGCAGGCCACGCTGCTCCAGCAACTGACGAAACTCACTCTCGACCTCGGCGAGCAACCTGAGGATCGGAATCCGGTCGTCGTCAACAGCACGCCTCGGCGCCTCATCTTTTTTCTGTCGCACATTCCGCTGCGTGAGAACGATCGCGACGAAGAAGTCAAAGGCCCGCCGGTCAAGGCCGCGTACGACGCCGAGGGAAAGCCGACGCAGGCGTTGAACGGGTTTTTGAAAAAGAACAACGCCGCGATCGGCGACGTCATCGCCGGCGCCGACTACATCCGCGTCCGCCGCACGATCAAAGGCCGCCCGGCGGGCGAGATTCTGCAGCAGCGCGTGCCGCAGATCATCGAATCGCTGCGCTGGCCGAAAATGATGCGCTGGGGCAAGGGCGAGCACTCGTATATCCGCCCGATCCATTCGGTCGTTTCGGTGCTCGACGGTGAACACCTCCCGCTGACGATCTTCGGGATCGCCTCGGGGACGACCACGCGCGGACATCGAACGCTATCGCCGCAGCCGATCGAAGTGCTTTCGTACAACGACTAC
>JBAVBF010000613.1:0-3804 GCA_049586115.1 Thermoanaerobaculia bacterium
GATCCGCCGCGCGTGGATCGTGACCGTCGAGTCGGACGGTGAAAACTTCACCGCGTTCGACAGCAGGTTGTAGAGGATCTGCTTGAACTTGGCCTGATCCGTTTCGATGGCCGTCACGCCCGGCTCGATCTCGACCGAAAAGGTGATCGACTTGCGCGTCGATAACCCGCGCATCACCTGGCAGACGCTTTCGATCGCGCTGCGCACCGGAAACGTTTCGGGCAGCAGCTCCATCTTCCCCGCTTCCACTTTCGAAAGATCGAGGATGTCGTTGATGATTTCGAGCAGGTGTTTGCCGGAGCTGAGGATGGAGCGGATGAACGTGACCGACTTCGCATCGATCTGCGCTTCGAGCCGTTCGATGAGGATTTCGGAGAAGCCGATGATCGCGTTCATCGGCGTCCGCAGTTCGTGGCTCATGTTGGCCAGGAAGCGGCTCTTGGCCTGATTGGCCTCTTCCGCCTCTCGATTCTTGCCCTGCAGTTCGCGCAGGATGCGCGCCTTGGAAATGGCGGAGATGGCGTGCTCGCGGACGCGCGAGAGCTTGCGCAGGTCGTGGCGGCCGAAGGCGTCGGGGTCGGTGAAGTTGTCGAAGATCAGGAATCCCTCGATCCGGCCGCCGAGTGAAATCTCCATGGCCAGCATCGACTTCGGAACGCGGAAGTGTTTCGTCTGCTCGCTGCCGGTGAGCTCGTGGAACACATCGCCCTTGATCAGGTACACGCCTTCTTCGAGCAACTCCGCGCGTTCCGAGTAGCGACGCATTGCTTCGCCGGGAGTGAGGCGGACTTCGCGGAACGATTCGTCGTCGTAGCCGAGCTCTGCCACGACGGCGGTGGAGTGGTGCTCGTGATCGAACTGCAGGAAGGCCGCGGCACCGGCCTGCGGAAAAAGCTTCATGCCCTGTTCGAGCAGACTGCGGAAGACGTTTTCGAGGACCAGCTCGCGGTTGATGATCTCGACCATCTTGTCGAGCGCTTCCAGCTCGTGAGTACGCGCCGAGACGATGTCTTCCAGCTCGCGATTGCGGCGGCGCAAACGCCGCACGCGCAGGCGGTTGGCAAGGCTGGCCAGCGCCACGATCGCTGCGACGTACGCGATCAGCGCCCACCAGCGCAGCCACCACGCCGGCAGCACGGAGAATTCGTAAAGCTGCGGCAGCGACCAGACGCCGTCGCTGTTGCGTGCCATCACGGCGAAGCGGTACGACTTCGGGAAGAGGTACGCGGGCAGATTCGTGTAGCGGATCTTCGCGTCAGGCTTCGCCGCGGACCAGTTGCTGTCGTAGCCGAAGAGCTTCGTGCGGTAGACGACGCGCGATTCGTCGCTGAAGGTCAGCGCGGCGTAGGCGATCGAGATCTCGTTGTTGCCGCGCCGGTCTTCGTGGAACGCGACGTCGCGGAAGCGCACCACCGGCGGCTCCGCATTCGGCTCGCGCAGCGACGGATTGAAAATCGACAGGCCGCGCGGCGTAGCGAAGTAAATGCGTCCGTCGTCGCCGGCCGCGAGCGGATCGTAGGCCCACGCTTCGTCGTCGATCAGACCGTCCGCTTTCGACACGCGCGTGCGGATGTGGAAGTCGCGCAGATCGACTTCCGCCAGTCCGGCATTCTGGCTGACCCAGACCGATTGCCCGCCGGGCGACGGCATCAGTCCTGCCACCATGCTCCCGCCGAGCGCCGAGTCGGGAAGCGTGGTCACCGTGCGGAGCGGATTCGTTTCGAGGATGGCCAGCCCATTCGCGGTACCGCTCCAGAGATGGCCGCCCGCCCACAGCAGCGTGCGGACGGAATCGGTCCGCGCGCCGGTCGCGTGCGACCACGCCGGCGCGAAAAATTTATCCGCGTCGCCAGGCTGCAACGTCGCCGGATCGAACGGAGCGATGCTGCGAAGGAGTCCGCTGTCCGGCGTTCCCGCCCACACGTAGCCGCGGTCATCGACCGCCACCGCGCTCGCGCCCGCCGGCGGCAGACCGGCGTGCGTTCCGAACAGGTACCACTTGCCTCCGGCCAGACAGTTGATGCCGTGAATACCAGCGAGCCAGATCGTCTCCGTACCGCGCATCGTGAACGGCTGCACGAGGTAGGTCGTATCGACGGGGAACGTCGTGTTTACGCCGGTGATCCCGCCGAGCATGATGCTCGTACGCGTCGATGCAGCCATCATTGGCGGAGCATCGTTCGCGGTCGAAAGGCAATTCACTCCGCCCACCGTCCCGATCCAGACCCGTCCCTCGGCATCGCGGGCCAGCGTGTAGACGGAGTTGCTCAGCAGTCCTTCGCTGACGCGCAAGACGGTCCGCGTCCGGTCGGGCGCGAAGGCAGCGATGCCGCCTCCGGTCCCGACGAACATCAGTTTCGAAAACGCGCCGCGGCCATTCATTTCGCGCGGCAGCACCGAGAACGCGCTCGGATCGGGTAGCGCTGGTTGCTCCCCGGCGTGCGAGCGTCCGGTCAGCGACTCGAACGCGCGATAGTCCTTGCGCAGCCGCGACACGCCGCCGTTCTGCGCGAACCAGAGATTGCCTTCGCGATCCTCGAACAGCGCCCAAAGCGTGTCGCCGAGGAGATCGCTGGTGCGATTGACGACAAAGCGGTCCGCGAAATTGTTTTCGTCGAGACGCAGCGCACCCGAGCCGAGGCTGGCAACCCACAGCTCATCGCGCGACGTCTCGATGATCGACACGATCCGCTCGCTGAGATCGTGATTGATGATCTCGTAGCGGTCGCCCTGGCCGCGCCAGACCATTCCATTCGTGCATCCACCCCACAACGAGCCATTGCGCTCCTGCATCAACGCGCTGTCGATGCACGATGGCGGTCCGAGGAGCGGCCCACGAAACTTCCCATCGCGATCGAATTGCAGAATCGCTCCGGAGTTCAGCGCCACGAGCACCGAACCGTCGCGCCGCATCAGCATGCTGGAAATGCCGGAAGTCATCGGCAGCGTGTCGATGGTGCCGCGTTCGAGCGCGTCGCCGTGAAAACGATAGCGAACCAGCACGTCCTGCACGCCGGCCCAGACCCAGCCGTCGATGCCGGTCACGAGGCAGTTTCGGCGGACGCGCATCTGCGGCAGATGTTCGCCTCCAACGACACTCACGAACTTCACCCGCTTGCCGGGCTCGTACGCGTCGAGCGGCTTTTCCGAGACGACCAGTCCCGATTCCGAGCCTGCCCAAAGATGATTCGTCCCATCCTCGGCCACCTCGCGCAGCGTCAGATCGCGCAAGCCGTCTTCGACGCCGTATTGCTCCATCGCGTGGCCGTCGTAGCGCGTCAGGCCTGACGAATAGAACGCGAACCAGATGTATCCGAGGTGATCCTGCGTCACTTTCTGGACGCTGGCGGAGGAAAGCGGATTGACCTGATCGTTCGGCGTGAAATGGCGGAACGGAAGTTCCTGCGCGCCAAGGCTTAGCGAGACGAGCAGCGCTGGCACCAGGCACCGCACCGATCGACGCATCGCGGCAGTTTACCGCGCCGGAACCCGGCAGCGAGTTCTCCGTACAATCGACCCGTGGCCGAACTGCACGACTGGGTCGAGCTTGGGAAAGACACGATCTCCTCGCTCAAGACGAAGGACATGACGGATCTCTACGCGCTCGAATGGCCCGAGACGCGGAAGATGCTGATCGCCGACTACCAGTCGAAGATCGACAACGATCCGCGCCGGCTCCGCCGCGTGGCGCGCACGCAAAGCGCCCTGCTCCTCGGCCTGGCGCGCCGGCTCGCGCCGCATCGCCGTCTCTTTTTTCTGATCGGATTCGTCGGTGTTTTCTTCTCCCTCGGCTCGCTGCTATCC
>JBAVBF010000614.1:0-3355 GCA_049586115.1 Thermoanaerobaculia bacterium
GGCGTGACCAGCGCAAGCCGCCAGTCGCCGGTCACAGTGAGCGCAACGATATCGATCGGGCGCACCGATCGCGAGAGTGCGAGGCCGCCGAGGATCGACGGCGCGATGTTGTCGAGATGTTCGCCGGCCACGGTCATCTCCCCTTGCAGCGCAGCGGCGGCCAATTCGATCGGCGTCGTCTCCGATCCCATCGCCAGCGCGGCCGCGAACGCGCCGGCCACGCTGCTCGCGGCACTGCCACCGAGGCCGCCGGCAAGTGGGAGACCTTTGTCGATCGTGACGATCGGATTGCGCGTGTCGTCGTGCGCGCGAAGCCATGCGATCGCGGCGATCGCCGCCGCGTTGCGCTGTGGATCGAGCGGCACAAGTGAAGCGTCGACTCCTGTGATCGCATCGATGCGGGCGTTGCCATCAGTAAGTTCAACGCTGACGCGATCGCCGAGTCCTTCGATTGCGAGTCCGAGGACGTCGAAGCCGGGACCGACGTTGCCGATCGAGCCGGGCGCAAATGCCGTCGCTTTCATCGCGGACTTCTCCGCCGTTCCTCCATGGCGATGGCCACGATGTCGTTCAGCACTCCGGCCGCGGTGACGTTCGCTCCCGCGCCCGGCCCGGTAACGACGAGCGGATTGGTTTTGTAGCGCTTCGAATAGATCGCGACCTGGTTGTCGGTGCCGCGCAAATGAGCGAGCGGCGAGGTCACCGGAACAGCTTCGATGCCGACGGAAATCGCGCGGCTGCGGATTTTCGCAACGTAGCGCAGCACCTTCCCGCTCTGCCGCGCACGCTCGATCCGTTCGCGATACGCGTCGTCGAGCGCCCCGAGGCTCGCGACGAACGCACGCGCATCGGTGTGCGCGCCATCATCGTGAAAAAGCGGCTCGAGTTTGATCTCTTCCGGCTCCGCGCGATAGCCGAGCGTGCGCGCCAGAATCAACGCCTTGCGCGCAACGTCTTTGCCCGACAGATCGTCGCGCGGGTCGGGCTCCGTGTAGCCGAGCTCCCACGCCTTGCGCACCGCTTCGGAAAACGCGACGCCATCCTCGAGCGCCGTCATCAGGTAGCCGAGCGTTCCCGAAAAACAGCCGAGAATCATTTCGATCTTGTCGCCGGCCGACTGCAATTTCGCGATCGTGTCGAGCACCGGCAAACCCGCGCCGGCAGTCGCTTCGTAGCGGATCGAGAGTCCGCGCTCCCTCGCCGTTTCCATCAGCCGGTCGAATTCGATCTGCGATCCTGCCAGCGGTTTCTTGTTCGCGCAGACGACGTGAAATCCGTGCTCCAGCGCTTCCTGCAGCAGCGGTGCGGTCTCCTCGGAGGTCAGATCGACGAGCACCGGCCGGTACGACGGCAGCATCCACAACTCGCTGCGCATCATCGTTTCGAGCTCGTGCAGCGTCAGCGGCGAGCCGCGTTCGAAGAGTCGCGCGCCCGACGCTTTCTGTTTCGCGAACCGTTGTAACGCCGCGGGTGTGAAGCCTTTGTCGTCAAGCCGGATGCCGGATCGATCCGCGAGCGCAACGACCTTCAGATCGATGCCGAGGTCGCGGCGGAGATGCGGTTGTTGCGCGATGAGCTGACGCGCCAGTTCGCGCCCGATCTGTCCAAAACCAAGCAACGTGAGCTTCGCTTCGCGCCCGGTCGTGTCGGCGAGCGGACGGATCTTGTGAAGCTGATATTCGAAATGCAGCGCGCGCAGGGCCCGCGTCGCATCGGCCTCGGCGACGGCAACCGTGATGTTCAATTCCGACGATCCCTGCGCGATGGCGACGATGTTCACGCCGGCCGCTGCGATCGCGGAAAACGTGCGCGCTGCGATGCCGGACGTTCCGCGCATGCCGAGACCGACGACGGCGATGAGCGCGACGCGCTTCTCAGCGTCGATGCGATCGATGAGATGCAACTTCCGCTCGGAGTCGAACACCGTTTCCAGCGCAGCAATCGCGTGGTCCGCTTCCGCTTCCGGCACGACGAAGCAGATGCTCGACTCACTCGACGCCTGGCTGATCATCGAAACCGAATGTCCAGCGTTCGACAGCGCGGTGAACGCGCGTCCCGCCACACCGGGTACGCCGATCATCCCTTTTCCTTCGATCGACACGAGCGCCTGCCGATGAATCGCGGTCAGCGCCTTGACGGGATACGCGCCCGGCTTCACGTCGCCGGCGATACGCGTTCCGCTCGTCTCGCGAAAACTGTTGCGTACGAAGAGCGGAATGCGGCGGTCGACCAGCGGAATCATCGTTCGCGGATGCAACACCTTCGCGCCGTAATACGCCAACTCCGCGGCTTCGCGATAGTGAAGCTCGGCGATGACGCGCGCATCGGGAACGCTCTTCGGATCGGCGGTCATCAGCCCGTCGACTTCCTTGAACAGCGTCAACGCGCGGGCATTGACGCTGCGCGCGATGATCGCGGCCGAAAAGTCGCTGCCGCCGCGGCCGAGCGTGACCAGCGCGCCATCCGGTCCGCCGGCGATGTAGCCAGGGATGACGACCACGTTTCCGTCCGCGAGCAACGGAATGATTTTCTTTTTCGCCGCGCGTTCGCAGTGCGCCAGATTGGGCCAGATTGCACCGAGGCGGCGTTCGGTGACGATGATGTGGGTCGCATCGACGTAAACCGCGCCGATTCCCGCCTCTTCCACCGCCGCCGCGAAGATCCGCGCGACCGCGCGCTCGCCGCGAGCAACGAGTGCATCCTGCGCGCGCGGCGTCAATTCGTCGAAGACGGCGACGCTCTCCATCATCGATCGCAACTCGCGCGCAAACTCGCGAATGACATCGCGCAACTCCTCGGCTCGCCGCTTCGACGCGATCAAGTCATCGACCAGCGCGATGTGCCGCGACGCAAACTCCGCGGCAATCTCTTCGCACAGTGAGTTGTCACGCCGCAATGCCGCCTGACCGCCCTCGAGGAGCAGATCCGTGACGCCATTCATCGCCGAAACGACGATCACCACATTAGGCGCCGCCCGCCGCACATGTGCGATCGCAATCCGAACCGCCGCAGCATTGCCGACAGCGACGCCACCAAACTTGAACACCTCGGGATGCGCGGACGTCATGAAGGGCCGGAGTATAGGGGAGAGAAGACCTGTTACTGAGCGAGCCGCGATCTACCGAACGTAGAGAATTCAGCCGTCCTCAAGCAACGTCTATCGCTGGTCGCGGGGCCGATGGACATTCACTGAATCCGAGGTAACCTAGCCCACGTTATCGAACGGGCAAATTCACATTCGTCATCAAAAAAAACCACTGAACTATGGCTACCGCATTCGACGTCGCCGCATACATCCTCGAAACGAAGGGCCAGATGACCGCGATGAAGCTTCAGAAGCTTCTGTATTACGCGC
>JBAVBF010000615.1:0-13226 GCA_049586115.1 Thermoanaerobaculia bacterium
GCCGCGGCGGTCGTTCTTTTGCTCGCCGGGCTGACCTGGCTGGCGGTGCAGCTGTTCGTCGCGCAGATGAGCCGCGACTTCGATGCGAAGTCGGCGCAACACCTCGGGCGCGAAGTCGACGACATCCGCGGCGACATTGCCCGTACCGAGTCGCGCCTCGATGCCGCGGTCGAACGCGTGGCCGCCAAGCTGACCGCGAATCCTGCCGCCTCGCGCGCGGCGATGTTCGCGATGCTGCGCGGCGAGGCCACCGGCGTTCGCCAGGGGATTCGCATCGTCGCGCCGAACGGCGAGGCCATCGCCTGGTGGGGCGAAGATCTCCGCACGCCGGGTGCGACGAGCTTCGAGTTCGACGCCACCAATCTCTACATCGTCCGCGCGCGCCCGCTGCCGAATCCGGCGGTGTCGGTGCAGGCGTTCGAACGCGTCCCCAATCAGCCCCGGCTGCCCGGCCTCTTCGATCTCGACGATGACGATTGGGTGAGCGGGACGATGTTCCACGCCGGCGCGCTGCGGCAGGAAAAAGATTCGCTCCGTTTCATCCTGGAGCGACGACCGTCGGCAACGCTCTGGATCGATATGACTCCGCGTCCGCGAGCCGAGGTCGTCGATGCGGCGAGGACGATCGGGAACGATGTCGCCTCGGTGTTGCTGGCGATGGGCGCGCTGGCATTGCTGGCCGCAGTGCGAACAACGAAGTGGGGCGCGCATCCGACCACGACCATCCTGCTCATCTTCGCGGCGCGGTTGGCACTGATGCCGATGCGCTTCGATCAGGATCCGTTGGAGATCTTCAAGTTCGATCTCTTCGCGTCGCGGATGCTCGGTCCGTTCAGCCGCTCGCCGTTTGATCTGCTCGCGAGCGCCGCGGCGATTCTGGCGATCGTGATCGCGCTGACGAAAGTCCGCGGCAGCTCAATGCCGATGCAGATCGTGCGCACGATCGTCGCGCTGGCCGTCGCCGGCGGTTACATGCTGTTCATTCGAAACCTGGTCGACAACTCGCGCCTTTCCACGGTGCCGGACCACATCCTCCCCGTCTCCGCCGCGCAAGGTGTGCTGCTGGCGGCGTTGCTGCTCTTCGGATTCGCGCTCATCCAGATCACGCGCCATGAGTCGTCGCGCATCGCCGCACTGGTCGGCATCGGCATCGTCATCATTCCGATCATCGTCACCGCCGCGAACCTCGGCTACACACCGAAACGCGCGTTCTTCTGGATTGCGGGAGGCGTCCTGCTGTCGCTGCTGCTGCACGCGCTGACGGCGAACTTCACGTTGCGCACGCTCGGAAGCGCGCTGCTGCTGGTGATGATCGTCTACATGCCGCTGAGCCTTTTCGAGCGGTCGAGTGCGCGGCATTTCATCGCCGATACGTACGCGCCGCTGGTCGTCGGCGAAGCGGGCCAGCTCCGCGCCATGATCGAAGACACCCTGCACAACGAGTTTTCGACGATGGAGTTGAGCGCGATGCTTCCGGACGATTACCGGAAGATGAACCTCGAGGACCTCGCCTACGCGCTCTGGCTGCGCAGCGATCTGTCGAAATGGCGCGTGCCGGCGGTGATTTCCGTGCACGACATCTTCGATCATCCGCTGAGCCGTTTCGGCGTCGGCCTGCCGCAGTTCAGCGAGCGGCGTCGCGAGCCCGGCGGCGAGGTGTTGCAGATCGGCAGCGTGACGCGCGTGCTGCTGCATCACGATTTCGACCTCACCATCGGCGGGATTCCGGTGGCCGAGGGAAGCGTGCATGTGGTCAATCCCGCGGACCCGGGCGCGACGACTTTCGCCGATGTCTATCGCGATTTTTTCGAGCCGTCGTTCGATGCGACGGTCACCGGTCTGCGGCCGCAGCGGGAGATCGTCGTCTACGACCGCGACGGCAATCCGCACGGCACGACCGCCGTGCGTTTGCCGCAGAGTCCCGCGTCGTATTTCGCGGAGCTGAAGCCGGGGCACGGCGTCTGGATCGAAGAAAACGAAGGCGCGGGATCGGCGGTCTACGTGCGCCGCACCGAGGACGCGCTGTACGCGTTTCCGCTGCAGGTGCCGACGCGCGGACAGCAGGTGCGGCGCGCCGGCGGCGTGGCAGTGTGGGCGATCGCGTTCGTCCTCGTGGTGATCTTGTTGCGCTCGCTCCCGGTGATCGCCTCCGTGATCCGGCGCGCGCCGCGCAACCTCGACTTCCGCACGCGTACGTCGCTCTACCTTACCGCGGTCGTGATCCTGCCGCTGATCGTGTTCGTGCTCTTTGTCCGCGCCTATCTCGCCAACCGGCTCGAGGCGGAGTATCTCGACCGAGGACAGACCGCGCTCAATGCGGCGGAGCGGGTGATCGAGGATTACCTCGCGTCGACGACGTCGACGTCGCATCCGGAGCAAGTGCTCGATGACGACGTCCTGAGCTGGCTGGCGCGCGTCATCGGACACGATCTGCATCTCTACCGCGACGACAAACTGATCGCGTCGAGCCGCCGCGATCTCTTCGCCGCCCGCGTCGAATCGCAGCGGCTGCCGGGCGACGTTTACGCCAGCATCATCGTCGGAGGGCGCCAGCTGGCCATCCGCAATTCAGGACCGAACCAGTTCATCGAAATCTATTCGCCGATCAACCTCGTGCGCGGCCAGAACTACACGATGGCGTTGCCGCTGATCGTGCAGGGCCGCCAGATCGAGGCGCAGGTGAACGACCTGGCGACGACGATTTACATGCTGCTGATCTTCATCATCCTCGCGGCGATTTTCGTAGCGTACGTGGCCGCGCGCAGCGTGACGCAGCCGGTGCAGGCGCTGGTGGCGGGCTCGCGCGCGGTCGCACGCGGCGATTTCGACATGGATCTTCGCGTCCCCTCCGACCCCGACCTCGGACTGCTCGTGACGACGTTCCGCGACATGGCGCGCTCGATCCGCCGGCAGCAGAATGATCTCCGCCACGAGCGCGACCGGCTGCAGACGCTGCTCGAAAACATCAACGCGGCCGTGGTCGTGCTCGACGGAACGATGCAGGTGTCGGGAACGAATGCCGGCGCGCGCAGGCTGTTCGGCGAGTCGATCGATTTTCACGATGAAGTGCGCGACTTTCTGGCTGCGCACCAACGCGGACGCGCTGAGGCGAAGGAGATCGAGCTGCTTGTGGATGGAAACGCGCGCACGTTCAGAGTCTCGGTCGTGCCGCTCCCCGGCAGCGCCGAGGAGATGTTGATCGCGGAGGACGTGACGGAGATCCTGCGCTCGAACCGGCTCGAAGCGTGGGGCGAGATGGCGCGGCAGGTCGCGCACGAGATCAAGAATCCGCTGACGCCGATCCAGCTCACGGCCGAACATCTGCGCGCGGTGGCATCGAACAACGACCCGAATCTCTCCACGGTGGTCATGGCCGCCGTCGAGAACATCCTTCGCCAGGTCGTGACGCTGCGCGAGACATCGAAGGAGTTCAGCGATTACGCGTCATTGCGTACGGTTCAGCGCAAGCCGGTCAAGCTGCGGCATCTGCTCGAGGAGATCGCATCGAGTTACGCGGAAAGTGGCGAGCGCGGCATCGTGTTTCGCGCGGACATCGCGCCGTCGACTCCCGAGACCTTCTCGGGCGACGCGCGCTTGCTTCGGGGGGCGATCGCGAACCTGATCGAGAACGCGTTCCAGGCCGCGCCGGGTGGCGAGGTGCGGCTGGCCAGCTACGGCGTCGATTCGAAAGTGGTCGTGTCGGTCGACGACAACGGCCCCGGCGTCGCGCCCGAAGTGCTCCCGAAAATCTTCGACCCCTACTTCTCCACGAAATCCTCCGGCACCGGCCTCGGACTGGCCATCACGCGCAAAGCGGTCGAAGAGCACGGCGGCTCGGTGCACGCCGAGAATCTCAATCCCGGCTTCCGCATATCATTGGAGCTCCCAGTCCGCTGAAATCATGGAAGTTTCCGACGCACTCCCCGGCTCCGATCTGATCAAACAAGGCCTGCGCGATCTCGCCTCAGGCACCGAGTCGATCGAGTCGCTGCTCGTGCTCGTCGGCGCCCCACGCCTGCGCCGCCTCGGCTTCGACGTTCCGGGTGATCCGCCTTACATCCCCGAGGATCGGCTTTGGGCGAAGCTTGCGGATGAAAACTCGGACACGGCGCATTCGCGCTACAACGCGCTGATACGACGATTGGTCAGTTTCGAACGGGCGGCGGAATGCGTGAGCCCGTAACCGAGCCTCGACTGCGCCAGTTCATGCGCGCCATCGCGGCTGAATCGCGCGAGGAAGGCCGCATTTACCTTGCCGGAGGTGCGAGCGCCGTTCTACAGCATTGGCGCAGCAGCACATTCGATGTCGATATCACTATCATCCCTGAGAGCGACCGAATCCTTCGCGCGATCCCGGACTTGAAGGAACGGCTTCACGTCAACGTCGAGCTGGCGTCGCCGGCAGACTTCGTACCACCCTTGCGCGGATGGGAAGACCGTAGCCCGTTCATCACCCGCGAAGGTGTCATCTCATTCCATAACTTCGATTTCTACACGCAGGCGCTGTCGAAGCTCGAACGCGGACATCACAAAGATCTGCTCGACGTCGCTTCGATGGTGCGCGATCGTCTCGTCGTACCGAGCCGCCTGCTCACACTGTTCGCAGAGGTCGAGGATCAGCTATACCGATACCCGGACCTCGATCCGCCCGCACTGCGCGCGGTGGTCGAGCGGTTCGCATCGACCGCTCTACAATAGCCGCCGCATGGCGTCGGCCCTTCCGGTCATCCTCATCGTTGCGGCGTATCTGATCGGATCGATTCCGTTCAGTTTTCTCGTCGTGAAGATTGTGGCGGGGGCGGACATTCGGACGCATGGGAGCCGCAACGTCGGGGCGACGAATGTGGCGCGCAACTTTGGGAAGGCGCCAGGCATCGTCGCGCTGCTGCTCGATATCGCCAAGGGTTACGCGGCGGTGACGCTGGCGCGATGGATCGTGAATCGTCCTGACTGGCCGTACGCCGCAGACGACGCACATTCGACAGCGCTGTACTCGATGTCGTTGTGGATCGCGCTGGCCGCGCTCATCGCCGTGCTCGCGCACATGTATCCCGTGTGGCTGCGCTTCCACGGCGGCAAAGGCGTGGCAACGGCGGCCGGCGCGTTTCTGGCGCTCAATCCGATCGCCATCGCCGCGGGCACGATCGTCTTTCTGATTGTGATTCTGGCGACGCGGTTTGTTTCGCTCGCTTCGATTTTGAGCGCGGCATCGATTCCGATTTTTCTTCGCTTCCTCGTGCACGCGCCGTTCTGGACGATCATCATCAGCACCGTCATCGCGGTGGCCATCATTCTCAAGCATCACTCCAACATCGCGCGGCTGGCGCAGGGGACGGAGCGGCGGCTCGGCGAGCGCAATCCGCGATGAAGATTTCGATCATCGGCGCGGGTTCGTTCGGCACGGCGATGGCGGCCGTCGCGTCGAGCTGTGGCAACGACATCGTGCTGTGGGCGCACGATCCGAACGTGGCCGCGGAGATCGAGTCCACGCGGCGCAATCCGATTTATCTGCAGAGTGTCGCGCTTGACGGACGCGTGCACGCCACGAGCTCGCTGGCCGAGGCGGCAGAGTTCAGCGACGTGCTGTTCATGATCGTTCCGAGCCATCACTACCGCGGCGTGCTCTCCGACATCCGTCCGTATCTTCGCGGCGACGTGGCCATCGTCAGCGGGACGAAAGGGATCGAGAACGACACGCTGCAGCGGATGTCTGAGGTCACGGCACAGGAGCTCGGCGGCGCGTTGCGCGCATTCGCGGTGCTATCCGGACCGACGTTCGCGCTCGAATCCGCGCGCGGCGATCCGACGGCGGCGGTGGTCGCGTCGCTCGATCAGGCGCTCGCCGAGCAAGTCCAGCGAGCGATGTCGTCCCCAACGTTTCGCGTTTACAACTCGCATGACGTCGCCGGCGTGGAACTGGCCGGCGCGTTGAAAAACGTCATCGCCATCGCGGCCGGCGTCATCGAAGGACTCGGCCTCGGCTCGAACACGACCGCAGCGCTGATCACGCGCGGACTGCACGAGATGACGAAGCTGGCCATCGCCCTCGGCGGACGGATCGAAACGCTCGCGGGCTTGGCCGGGATGGGCGATCTCGTCCTCACCTGCACCGGCTCGCTCTCGCGCAATCGCAGCGTCGGCGTGGCCCTCGGGCGCGGCAAACCGCTGGCGGAAATCCTGGCCGAGGCGAGGACGGTGGCCGAGGGTGTACGAACGTCGAAGGCAGCGAAGGAACTGGCGGATCGCCACGAAATCGACATGCCGATCACTGCCGAGATGTATCGCGTGCTGCACGAAGGCGAATCACCACGCACGGCGCTGCAGAGGCTGATGACGCGATCGCTAAAGTCGGAAACGACGCGCTAAGTCGTTTGCCATCATCAACTTCGGCAGTAGCACAAATGGCTTTCGCCTTGCACTATTCAGAAGGCAGGAGGCCGACATGCTGCACTTTCTGAAGAAGCTTCTGATGTTCCGCATAGGCCAGAAAACGACGCGCGGTGTGGCGCGCTCGATCGGACTCGGCAGGATCGCAACGGTGGTCGGTCTGATCGGCGGCTACAAACACATGCGCAAGCATGCTTGAAATCGGAGTGCGGCGTATCCCGCCGCACTCTTAGTTCGGCGGCTTCTGAGTCGTGGTGAGCTGCGGCTGCCCAAGCGTTTCCGGAGTGGCCGGTTTGACCGTCGGGATCGGGCCTTCGAGCGCGGGCGGATCGGTATACAGCGATTCTGCAGCTTCCTCAGAGCGCGCCGCTGCTCGTGCCGCAGCGGCTTTCTTCTGCTCCTGAAGTTTCGCAGTACGCGCCGCCTTGGCAGCGCTTTCCGCGCGGGCGTTGCGCTGTTCGGCCGCCATCTGCTCCATCGTCGGAGCGGTCGTCGCCGGAGGAGCCGGAAGTGCGGTCTGGGCCGAAGCGGTGGTGGTGGTGAAGTGCCCGCCGGCGTGGATCAGTGTTTCATTCGTGATGACCATCGCCGGCCTCTTGTTCAGGCGATTCGTCGCCTTTGCGGCGCGGACGAGAGGCGAGTCGCCGGCAACCGTCGCTCGCGTCGACGAAAGAACAGTCTCGGCATGCTGCGGCGCGGTGTCCGTGGCCTGCGGGGCGGCGGCGAAGAGCGAGACTGCCGCAAGTGCAAGACAACTGGTGATCGCGATCGGTTTCATGGGAACCTCCGGTTGAAGGGTTCAATGTTACGCTTCCGGGGCCAAATTTCATGAACGTCCCGAATCTTGCACCTTGCGGGTTTGAATGACACCCGAGCTACTGCTGCAGAAGTTTGGATATCTGGCTGTCTTCGTCGGGACCTTCCTCGAAGGGGAAACGATCCTGGTGATGGCCGGCTTTTTTGCCGAGCGCGGATACCTGAAACTTCCGCTCGTGGTCGCCACCGCGTGTGCCGGCGCCTACGTCGGCCACGTCTTCTGGTTCTTTCTCGGCCGGACGCAGGGCGTGAAACTGCTGGACAAGTTCCCGCGCATGAAGCGGCACTTCGGCAAAGGCATCCGGCTCTTCGAGCGCTACGGTGCGCCGGCCATCTTCATCACGCAGTGGTTGTACGGGCTGCGCATCACCTGCGCGGTGATCATCGGCATCTCGAAAGTGTCGACGATCAAGTTCCTGATCTACGAGGCGCTGACGTGCATCGTCTGGGCGATCATCATCGGCACGGCCGGCTACTACTTCGGCCGCGCCGTCGAACGCGTCCTGGGGCGCGCCGCGCACATCGAGAAGTATGGCCTGATCGTGCTCCTCGTCGTCGGCGTCGGACTCTGGGCCTACCACCGCTGGAAAGAGAAGCGCGAAGAAACCGAGGCCGGCCCGACGCCTTAGGCCGCGTGCGACCGCGCGAAGCGGTCCTTCATCGACGCTCCCACCAGCCACGCCGCGCAGAGTCCGACCATCAGCACGGAGATCCATTTCCCGTAAATGCCGACCGGCGAGTACGGCTCCGTGGCGTTGTGAATCGCCTCGCTCCACTTGCCGAGCATCTCAGCCTCGGAGAATTCGTGAATCGAGTAGAAGAGGATCTGGACGGTGAAGAGCAGCAGGAAGAGTCCCGTCACCTGGAAGAAGCGTTTGACGTCGATGCGGTGGCCGTAGTGCGCCCACGCCCATGACATCGCGGCCGCTGCGGCGATGCCGAGGAGCGAGCCGAGGATGAAGCGGCTGTTGCGGACCTGGATCAGCATCAGCGCCGTTTCCATCCCTTCGCGCGTCACCATCAGCGTCGTGAAGAAAAAGACGCCGGCCACGGCCATCAATCGCGACGCGGGTGACGAGTAGACGTCGAGCCGGCGCTCCATGTCGCCCTTCATCTTCGGCGCGGTGCGCCAGACATGAACGACGAACGACGCGACGAGCACCGCGGCTACGAGCCCGAGGACGCCTTCCCAGAACGACTGATTGACGCGCATCAGCCACCAGCCGAGTCCGAAACTGGCGATGACCGAGGCCACGATTCCGGCGTAAACGGCGGGCCGGAGCCAATCGCGGCCGGTCTTGCGGAGGTAGGCAAAGATGATGGCGACGCTAAGGAAGGCTTCGAAACCTTCGCGGAAAACGATGATGAGAGCTGGGATCATTGGTTGGTCACTTGCGGAGCTTCATCGCGCCTTCGCCGATCGTCGTGACGCGATCGGGCGAGGCGGGGTGCTCCCCTTTCCGATGGCAGGAATCGCAGACCCCGAGGATCTGCAGGTTGTGAAACGTGGGCGTGAATTTCTTGCGCGCGCAGATTTCGAGCTGGCGCTGTTCGAGCTCGGGATCGTTGAACTCGATGACGGATCCGCAGGCGGTGCAGACGAGATGATCGTGATGCGAGTCGCCGCGGACATGTTCGTAGTGGTAGTGATCCTCGCCCAGGTGAACGCGGCGAACGAGTCCCGACTTCACGAGCAGTTCGAGCGTCCGGTAGACGGTGGCCCGCGAAATCTTGACGCTCTTCTGCTTCATCTTGAAGAGCAGTTCGTCGGCTTCGAAGTGGTAGTGCGTCGCAAAGATCTCGCGCACGAGCGACGTGCGCTCCTGCGTCAGCTTCTGGCCCTGACGGGCGAGGAAGTCCTGAAAGCGCGTGATCTCTCGTTCGATGGCAGGCATGGATGATGTTGAGACTGAGTCTCAGATGCGGGTAACAGTCTACGGGCGGGGATATTTCGTGTCAACCCGTGGGCGTAGCCGGCGTAAGAACCGTAGCCCACGCTTTCAAGCGTGGGACCGAAAGCGGCAGAAAAACCGGAGCGCGCTTCAGCGCGCGAGAGTCCTGCTACCCCCCCGTGAACGTGGGGGCTACGGTTCTTACGCCGGCTACGCCGACGGTCGGACGGCGGAACGTCGCAGACTCCTTACGTCAATCGTGTGCTCAAACCTCGCGCACTGTGATCATGCGCACCGCGTCGATGACGTCGCTCGTCGACAGCGGCTTGAGCATCACGTCCGCTACGCCTGCTTTCTGAAACGCGGTGTCGAGTTGGACCAGCGTGTCGTCCGTCATGAGGACGATCGGGACAGGGCGGAGTCGTTCGTCGCGCTGGACGATGCGAACGAAACCGAGGCCGTCGGCGACGAGCTCTTCGCCGGCTTCGGCTGGCAGATCGAATCCGCCGCGGATCTTCGCGTCGAGAAAAATCATCGCGGGGGTTTGCTCGAACGCGAGGTTGACGCCCTCCCGCGCGTTGCTCGTAGCCAGCACGCGATAGCCCTCGGCCTGCAGCACTCCGGTCAGGAACGACAGCGCTTGCAGATCGTGCTCGATGACCAACACTGTGATCCGCTTCGACGCGCTGCGCGTCATGCTCGCGACTTTCAGCATGCTGTCGATGCGATCGAGCAGGTCGCGCGCGCTGCGCGGACGATCCGCTACCTGCTTCTCCAGCATCGATGCCACCAGCTCGCGCGTCGCCGGAGTGATGTCGAGCGATTCGTCGATCGGTTCCGGCGTAGTGCTGAGATGCGCTTTCAATACTTCGTTGATCGAGAGAGCGCGATACGGCAGCACGCCGGTGAGCATGCGGTACAACACGACGCCGCACGAGTAGAGGTCGGACGCCGGCACCACCGCCTCGCAGCGGAGTTGCTCGGGCGCCATGTAGTCGGGAGTGCCGGCCAACTCCTTGCGCACGAGATCCTGCGACGTGGCGATGCCGAAGTCGGTGATGAAGGCCATGCGGTCTTTGTTGAGCAGGATGTTTTCGGGCTTGATGTCGCGGTGCACGATGCCGAGGTCGTGGGCGGCGCGCAGTCCGCGCAGCACCTGGCGCATGATCG
Organism: Thermoanaerobaculia bacterium; assembly: GCA_049586115.1. GTDB lineage: Bacteria > Acidobacteriota > Thermoanaerobaculia > Gp7-AA8 > Gp7-AA8 > JADGNZ01. The sequence goes on from JBAVBF010000615.1 coordinate 10,266, forward strand.
ACAGCGCCGAGTGCTCGTCGAAGTTCGGACGGCGGGAGAGATGCTTGAGAAGATTGTCCGCGTCGATGTACTCCATCGAAATGAAGGGATAACCCTCCGCGAATCCGAGATCGAAACTCTGCACGACGTTGCGATGCCGAATGCGGCGCGCCAGCTTCAATTCGTTTTTGAAACGTTCGAAGGAGTCGGGATCATCGTGGATCGGCATCGACAGCACTTTGAGCGCGACCACTTCGTCGATCGATTCATCAATCGCGGAACAGACGTAGCCCATCGCGCCGGAGCCGAGGAAACGCTGGATGCGGTAGCGGCGCGCGAAGATGTTGCCCGGTGCGAGCATCGCTTCGACCGCCTGCGTGCCCGGGCGCGTCTTCTTCCTCACCGACTTGATCAACGTAGCCTCGCTCAACGCTTCGGCGGCGACGAACGTCGGATACGTTTTCTCGCGATTGCCGGTGTCGTCGCTGACGAGCGTCGGCGACGTCAACTCGGGATCGTCGCCGTGCAGCGAACGGTCGGCGGGATCGCGTCGTCCGCACTGGCTGCAGAAACGGTCGATCGGACGCACTCCTGCGCCGCAGCCGAGGCAGGCCAGGTCGTAGCCCGGCTCCGAAACCAGATCAGCCATCGATCTCCGCCGAAACGACGACGTTCGGAGCTAGTTTGGCCAGCGTCGGAATCGACGATCGCTGCCAGGTGACATTGCGGTCGTACTGCAGCACGAGGCCGTAGCCGCTGCCGTGCGATTTGCAGCGCGTGATCCACCGAACCAGCGTCAGGATTCCGGAACTGTTCATGAAGTTGAGATCGCGCACGTCGAGCTCGACGATTTTCAGATCGCGCCGCCGCGCTTCTTCGTCGATGAGCGTCCAGTACGGATTGAGTACGTCGCCCGGATCGCGCATCTCGACGGCTCCCGACATCGCAACGTGCAGCGTGTCGCCATTGAGAGTCGGTGTGATCGACAAGGTATCGACGGTCAACGGGACGAAGCCGGTCATGCCGCCTCCTCGAGCTTGAAGATGGCGTGGATGGAGACTTCGCCGTCGTTGACTTCGAGGCGCAGCCGCGCGCCGGCTTCGAACAAAATGCGGATCAGTCCGAGCCGGCTCTGTCCCTCGGTCATCGCAGCCTCTTCCATCTTTTTCAGATACACCGCCTCGGGTTGACCGGACTGGATGAGCGCGAGCTCGCGGCGGAGCGTGTTGATGTGATGCGGCTCCGCTTTGTTTTTCACGCAGACGTCGACCTCGTTGTCGGCCTTGGCGATGGAGATTTTGAGGTAGCCCTCTTCCTCCGACGCGTACTTCACCGCGTTTTCGAGCAGCTCGGACGCCGCCATCGAAATCTGCTCGGCGCGCTCCTTGTCGGACAGGCCGATCATGAAGAAGCTCGCCACGAACCGGCGCACGCAACTGATGTACGTCCAGCGAGGTCCGAAGCGCATCTCCACATAGTCGGAGGAAAGCCGTTCCGTGATCATCTCAGCTCCTTTTGACCGCCATCAGGCTGACGTCATCTTTCGGCGTTCCAGCCCACTGCCACGCGGACGCAGCGATGGTGGTGACGATCGCCGCGGCCGGTCTGTCGTGAAGTTTTTTCAGATCGTTCGTCAACCGTTCCATGTCGTAGCACTCGCCGGCGGCGTTGCGCGATTCGGTGACGCCGTCGGTGTGCAGCAGCGCCACGTCGCCATGATTCAGCGTGATGCTGCGATCCGTCGTGAGGTGCTCGACGTCATCGCTGATGCCGAGCCATACGCCCTCGGTCGGCAGGCGGTCGATCGTTCCACTCTCAGATCGATAGATCAGCAGGTCGGTGTGCGCGCCGGCGTAGACGAGGCGTCCGTCATCCTCGATACGCGCGACGACCATGGTCATGAACTTCTCCTGGCCGAGGCGATTGAGGTTGTAGAACATGGCCCGGTTGAGCAGCGACACGAATTTCGCGGGCGACTGATAGTGACCGTTCTGCTCGCAGAGCATCGTGAACATCGATTGGGCCATCATCATGATTAGACCGGAGGTGACGCCGTGGCCGGTGACGTCGCCGACGCCGATCCATGCGCCGCCGTTCGTGCGGCGAAATTCGTAAAAGTCGCCGCCGACCTCCTCGGCCGGCAACATGACCGCGGAGATGTCGTAGCCGGGAAGTTCGAACGTTCGCGGCAACACTGATGTCTGGATCGAACGCGCCAGCGCCATCTCCTGATCGTGCTTCGCGAGGATCTCCGCATCGCGCGCGCGAATCTCGCCGAGCATTTCGTTGAAGCCGTCGATGAGCGCGCCGATCTCGTCGTTCGCTTCTTTCTCGACGCGCAACGTGTAGTCCTTCTCGCGCGAAACGCGTTTCTCAGCGCGGAGCAGGCTGTGAATCGGCCGCGAAATGGCGCGCTGAAACACCGACGCGAGGAGCAGCGCGACGAACGCCGCGGCGACGTAAATGCCGCCTGCGATCTGCAGCGTCCGCGCGCGGCGGACAGCCATTTCGCTTAAATCGGAGCGGACGGTGAGCGTGCCGACGCGTACCCCGTTGAACAGGATCGGCCGCGCCACGCCGATGTGCTGCGCATCGATCCACGTTCCATCGTGCGGCGGCGCGCCCGGCTTGTCCCCGTCTTTAGCGCGGACGTACGTCGCGAAGAGCGCGCCCTTGCTGTCGTAAATCGCGGCGCCGGTGATCTGCGGCTGCGCGCGCAACGCCGCCAGCGTGGCCTCGGCCTGCTGGTGATCGTTGAACGCGACCGACGACGACGCGTTCTCGCCGAGGATGCCCGCGAGGGTGTCGACGTCGCGCAGCACCTCCTCGCGAAACGTAGCGCGGTCGTACCAGGTCAGCGCGCCGACGGTCAGCAGCAGCGCCGCCAGACTCGTCAGCATGAACCCGGTCATCAACTTACTGCGTATCGAGAGATCGCGGAAACGCGCCATGTTGGAGTGTGGAGTTAGTTTAGCCTGTCGT